>NZ_FWZT01000003.1:300000-418870 GCF_900177345.1 Pseudobacteriovorax antillogorgiicola | reverse complement strand
CACTCAAATACCATCGCTACTTCAAAGCTTGGTATGAGAGCCCAGAAGATGCTAGTGAATGCTTGCAAAAGTTTTTTGGTTGGTACAACACTGAGCATCGACACATAAATCTTGGCTTGATGACGCCTGAAACTGTTCATCAAGGTAAAGATAAGTCTGTAGCTAAGAAGAGAGCTGCGGTTCTCAAGCAAGCTTTTGAAGCCTATCCAGAAAGGTTTCCAAAGTCCGGACCTAGACTGCCAGTACCCGCTGATTCTGTGGGTATAAATGTACCGGTGGTAAGGAAGTCTATACCCGTTTTGGGGTGATTGTTATACTAAACTTTCACCCTAATTGTCTCAAACACCCTGACATATTCCGGTGGGTGGTGTCTTTGTTAGCCTATATGTTTTGAAGTTTCTTGATCTTGAATGCAAATCACAGCCAATGAACAAGGTGATAAAGCTATTTGCTCTTGGATTCGCTACTTGCTTTGGCATATACTTCTTTAACAAATCCCTAAGTATGGTAGCTACCAGCTTTATATCAATTTTGATTGCTTTTGTTGCACCAGCTTATGCGTTAATTCGATACTTTCAAACGAAAGAAAAGCATGTTTTAATATTCATTATTGCTTATGGGACATTTCTTCTTAGTGTCGTTCTACAGATCTTTAGCTGGATGGTTTATAACGTTTTCGAGTCGAACCACATCTTGTTCTACGGAATGGCCGCTGAAAATATTTTTATGCTGATGGCAATGGGCAATAAGATCAATCAAACAGTTAATGAAAGGCTTAGATTTAATCGCAAGATGCAGCATAGCTATGATCAACTCGCGAAAGTGTTTTATCCTCATCAGCTTAGTTTGATCGAAAGTGGTGGAGAGTTGGAAAATAGTATGCCTGTAGGTATCGATCGAGCTTGTGTGATTTGTTTTGATATCGCTGGCAGTTCAAAAATCGAAGGAATCAACAAAAAAGAATTTTTTCGCGATGTTTTCACTGAATGTGGTGCCATTATGAATGCAAATTACTCCGGTGAGCATCTGATGTGCAATGCTTTTCGAATAAAGGAAATGGGAGACGGCTTTATTTGCTCCGTAGGTTTTCCTTTCAAGAGCCCACATGAAAACATACATCAAGCTGCTATCGAACTTTCGAATGACTTTATCTCTGCGTTTAACGAAATAGTAGAGCGTTATGATCCTCTTCACCCCATCTATTGTAGCGTTGGAATCGCTGAGGGTGAGGTCGAGGCGTTTTATCCTAAATCTAAGCCGATAGAGTACGATCTCTACGGTAGAGGTATCGTGCTAGCTACGAGATATGAGCAAATGAGAAAAGTCATACTAGAAAAGCTAGGACTCGCTGGAAATATGGTTATTCTTCAAAAAGAGGTCTACGATCACCTAGCAGATCAGGGCCCATACCAGGAACTGTGTTTAGCCAATATGAGCTTGAAGGTTCGCGATAACGAAGATACTGCCTATCTCTATTATCAACTTTTGAGCGAGCAAAATGAATTAAACGCTAGTGCATGAGCATTGTTAGTGCGCGGTACAGTATTGTTAGGAAAGCCTCCGCTGGGGAGGCTCGAAATTACTTACCAAGGCTACGAAGCATCCAAGCTGCTTGCTCGTGGAAATCTCGGCGTTCGCTCAGCATATCAGCTGTCGTTGAGTCGCCATGCTTTTCCGCAACTTCGATAGACTCTTTAATTTTTGATACCAGTGACATGTGATCGTCAACTAAAGTCTTGAGCATCTTTTCGGAGTCCAGAGCACCGCCTTCGACTTCTTCGATACTGCTCATCTGGGCGTACTCTTTGTAAGAGCCCGGAGCGTAGAAACCGAGGGCACGAATCCTCTCTGCCAGAGTGTCAACTGCAAGTGCTAGGTTCTGATAGTGCTCCTCTGTCAAAGTGTGGATTCCCACAAAGCGAGGGCCTTCGACATTCCAGTGGAAATTCTGCGTTTTCAAATAAAGAGTGTACGTATCAGCTAGAGACTGTGCGAGAACTCCGGCTACGGGTTCACGTTGGTCTGAACCTGCTAGATCGTCTGACTGTTTCAATTTAAAGTTACCCATATCGCATCTCCTTAATCGAAAATTCCTAATCTGCTAGTAAGAAGTCTAGCTGAGCCATTCTAAGAATACCATCAGCTAGAATCCCTAGCTAGATTTTACATGCTAGCGAAGTGGATAGGGTTTGTCCTGCAACCAATTGAGGTGTGTCAATAAGGAAGTGTGGGAGCCAGGTCGGCTCCCTATAAGATTAGATTCTTTGGCTGTATCCTAAGTAGTAGCTCGTTCCTGTGATGTTGTAGATGTCTATATCAACGCCACCTGCTTCAGGATCGATGGGATAGCGCTTTTGGAGGACGTTGATTGCTCCCAGCTCAACCGTGCTGTCGATGGGGGTTGTCCAAGTGTAGTTCACATCCCACTCCACATGAGCAGGCATCTTCGCTCGTTCGCCCTGAACTTCAACGCCCTTGTAGTCACCAATGGTTCGCGCAAGAAGCTGAACACCGTGGTTTCGATCGATAGATTGGTAAGTGAACGTCGTGTTGTTCCGGTAGATAGGACGATCGTCTAGGCCACGAAGCTCTTCAACACCAAGGCCTGGAAATGGTTCTTCTTTATAGCTAAGAATGTGAGAGTGCATGGTGTCGAATTTAAGGCGACCGATTCCAAGGTTGAGGCGGTAGCCAGCTTGGAGAGTGACTGTTTTTACTTCACGGCGGGCTAAGTTCAAGTTTGGTGCGGTCATGAGAACAATGCGGCTGTTGCCGTCGCGCTCAATTTTAACTCCGTATTGCTCTACATCGATGCCACGCTCAACAGCGTCGAGAATACCTGAAAGCGCGGAGTCGGTGTCCCGACTGATGACATCTTCCAAGACGATGTCGTTATAGTCGAGGCTCAAGTTGAAATCGGCGGTGGGCTGGTAGATCAAACCGATGTTGAAGGAAACGAAGGTTTCTTCTTTAAGATCGCGGTTACCGCCTTGAACGGTTTCGTGCTGCTGAGCTTTACAGTCGTTTGCGTTATCAGGGTTTGCTTCACAGGCAACGGGATCGAAGAACCTAGGGAAGCCGTTGGATGGACCATCGTAGAGCTGATCCAGATCCGGTGCCTTAAACCCTGTTCCGTAACTGGTTCTCAGGAGGAGGCTATCAGCGATACTATAGCCAAGGGATAGTTTTGGGTTTAGTGTATCACCAAAATCGCTGTACTCATCGTAGCGAGCTGCAATCTGAACTTCTAGATCTTCTATTGGCAGCAAACCGAATTCGAGAAACATGGATTTGACATCACGACTGCCATCACCTTCACCGGCAATACCAGACGTTACGTTACTACGAAGGGTGAGGTCGTCGTACTTGACATGATATTCATCTAGAGCAAATGAACCGCCGATAGCAAAGGCCCAAGGGCCGGCACCAAGTTCCATGATTTCACCGGAGATCCTGGCATCAACTTGTCGCTGCTGACTGATCTGCTGGGAGAATGGCTTGTAAGAAAATGAATCGAGGTTATTAAGCTCAGAGGAACTAGGATCAAATGGGTTGTAAGCGCCGGTGTTAATGGCGTCAACCACCTTGTCTTTGACAGCTATGCCCTCAGTTGTCATGTTGAGTCGGCTTGTACGTGCCTGAGAAACACCGACCATCCAATCGTAGTTATTGAGTAGAACACCTTCAAATCCGGTTGCAAGCTGGATAGTATTGATTTCCTGACGGAACTTACGTGGTCCAAGCTCTAAGAAACGGTAGTCGAATTTAACCTGCTCACCCGGTTCGATCTCAGGAAGTAGATCAGATAACCCTAGTTCATCAGCTGCTTCTGCGGATATCACGAGGCCACGAGACGGTGAGGGGGCAAACTGATCGCGAGTTCTGGCCTGGCTTACACCGAAGGAAGTAAATAAGCTCACGTCTGGAGTGATATCGTATTGGTAGTTAAACATACCGGACAGTCGCTTCACCTCAGGCTTTACATCGGAGTACTTGGTGTAATCGAAGCGACACTGGCTAGTGCCATCGCTATTAGTGACGAGGTCAGCAGCAGGACAATCAGGGAAGGCATAGGAGTTATCATTGGCATCGTAATAGGTACCTGGGTTGCCGGTGCTACTGGTTAGACCAGCTTCACCGACACGATTGCTAGAACGGATTGACTCTTCTTCGGTATAGGATACAACCCCAACGTAGTTAGAGTTTTCATCTGCCGAGCCACCGATCCAGCCCGCTGTGGCTTTGCCGCCACCTTCTTCTTTAGTCCAGCTCTTTCTAGCGAAGAACTCGCTACCGCTAAAATCCTTACGGGTGATGATGTTCACCACGCCACCAACCGCATCAGAGCCATAGAGGGCCGAAGCGCCTTCATTCAAAATTTCGACGCGTTCAACTGCAGTTGTAGGAATTAAGCTAAGGTCGGGAGCTTGAAGCAGAGGGTCTTTTAGCAGACGTCTACCATTAAGTAAAACAAGTGTTCTCGTTGCTCCAAGGCCCTTCAAACTTACGGTTTCAGCACCTGCTGCTGCATTTCCTGATGTTGACGACCGTGCTCCGAATGATGAGCCTGTGTAATTTTTAAGAAGCTGCGACACTGTGTTTGCGCCAGAACTAGAGATATCATCCCGAGAGATAGAGATGACGGGAGACGCACCCTCGGAGTCGATTCGTTTGATATGAGAACCGACAACTTTCATCCGCTCTGGTTTTTTATTTTCCTGATTCGTTTCTTGTCCTAGCGCCGGCATGGCCAGAATTCCCAGAAGGATTCCATAGCCAAGCATAGAATGTCTTGGGATGATTTTCATGGGTGTCTCCTTTAACAAAACATCAATGTGCATTTTGGTAAAACCTGATCCCTTTTACTTGTATTTTAATAAAATGTCTTGTTGAAAATTATAATATTGGGGTGTGGAGTTTAGATTTGATGCCTTTTTAAAGGCAAAAAAATACGATGACGTAGGTAAATATATCTAGATAATTCACTTGAGAACTTATGTTCACTTGTTATTTGATTGAAAAATACAGAATCTCACAGAATGCCTGGAATGGCAGTCGGTACTTTTGAGGACTAACTGTGCTACAAAATTGTCTACGTAAATGCCGTTGCATCGCCAAATGAAGCGGCATGGCAGTTTAGTGGAAGTGATACGATACTGGCCTCGGTCTGACTTGGGCCAGGCATAGAGAACCCGGTGGCTAGAACCGTAAGAAACAAATATTACTGGAATAAAGTTCATAATGACGGATTTCGGGCTAAATATCGACACTGTCCCTATGGGCACTAAAAAGCCTGGTATTTTCCGTCATTTGCCTTTCTCGCTCAGAATAGCCCTCAATCCCTATGCGATTCCTGAATGGCTCCCGATCTCGCTCCAACCTTTCAAGCCTTGTCTTTATAAGAAGTTACGTAATTTCCATAGAACGAAGACACCGGCACGGTGCTTGCGATACTTTTGCGTCTGGTGACACGAGAACCAAAGAAACTTAAGAGGGTACCGAGATGAACAAGTGTGTAAGCTTACTTTACAGCTGGCTCTTCCTATTATTACTAGGAACCGCCTGTGGAGTTGATCAAGAGACCAATGCTGGAGCCTATATGCGCAATCAGCAAGGCGAGCAGCAGCCAGTGAGTTCGGCACCTCGTCAGCCTGATGATGAACCAGGCAGCGACGATGTCGATGACGAGCCAGTTGATAATGAAGCGGAGCCAGAGGAAGAAGCTGAAGAGGAGCCGGAAGAAGAAGAAGAAGTTGATCCAGCAGTTCTAGCGGCTCAACAGGCGGCTGCGCTTGTAGCCCAGGGTAAGCAAATTTATGAGGGCCAGTGCATGGGTTGCCACCAAGCTCCAGCGGCGACGACACTGAACTCGAACACAGCCGCCCAGTTCGCTGCCAATAAAGATATTGCCCCTCACGTTGGTGCTGGCATTAATAACAATTTCCCCAACGCGGCCATGGCCGAAGCTGTAATTGCATTTCTTGCTGATGCGGCGGCAAATTAAAATATGGGCTAGAAGCGGTATCCAAGTTCGATGATCTGGAGGTAGGGCAAACCATACTTGCCCGCTTTGACACCTAGCTCTTCTAGATCGTTTTCCACCTCTTGGTAGCTGCTTGTGGAGCGAATGGCATCATCGATCACGCCGTCACCAGTGAAGGAGGCGTCGATATCGGCTTGGCTGTAAAAGGGAATTTGATAGCCAAAGCCAAAGCCATTGTAAAAGCCACCACGGCGATAGAAGACCATCCCAAAGTGAATCGCGGTATAAAGCGATTTGATATCAATAGCCGCATCAATGGGTACCGGGACCTTAGTCCCTTCATTGCTAAGGTCGATCTCTTGTTCTCCTGAGATCAAGATTTGCTGATAGCCAAACCCGATTTCCCAATAGACTGGGTGCTCCCAAAATGGTTCGTGTCTAAACTTATATTCCAAATGATTCAAATCAGCCTTAAGGTTTTTTACTTTGCCCTTACCACCAAGGTTTGCATCGAATGTCCCAAGAGTTAGGAGGTGGGATACGCCCTTTGGCTTGATTTTGCCAACGCCGATGTCTACCGGGTGGGGAACGCCCGTGCTGATGATCGGTGACCATTTCGCACTGATCTTGGGCTTTCGCTTTCCAGAACGCTTACGTTTCTTCCTTGCTTCCGCAGTGCTGGTAAGTAGCAATGCCAAGCTTGCAATCAGGACCGTTGTTTTCATAGATCCAGCTCCCCTAGGAGCAAGGCACTGACGAATAAAAAATCGGCGGCCGGATGAATCAGGTCCTTTTCAAGGCAAGGCTGCCAGTCGTCTCCATCCTGATCTCGCTGCCAGATATAAGGCTCACAGCGATCCTCACTGCTAGGTAAACGGTCACTAGGAAAGATTTCAGTATCGAGTAGAGCGCTTGCGGCGGCATCACCGTCACCATCAGTGAGACCACCATAGAGTGCCAAAAAAAGGCTGTTGCGGTCTTGACTGTTCGCGAGTTCTTGCAGAATTTCTACGTCTTGAGCGAAAAGCCCACCATAAAACTGGACGCGAAGCAGCATGCCTAGTCCTTGAAGATGGGCCTTAAAGCCCCGCTGGCCCTTGGTGAGATCTGGGATATAGCCTCGTCTGTCGGAGTCAATTCCCCCTAATCGAAAGCGAAGCTCGTGATATATTGCTTCCAAACTTGGAGTCATAAATGCTCTACCGAATTGATCCTCGCGATTGCTGGCCTCGCCGATGATGCCATTGTTATCTTCAGCATAGGCAATGATACGCTCCACAGCGCTGAGATCCTGGGCTTGGAGGAGGGCCACTGCCAAGCCAATGAGCATATCCCGGCTGATGCTGCTCTCGCTGCGTCCAGTATCGAAGCAGTCCTGACCCGCTGATCGGTACCAGCGGCCGGGCTCTACCTGGGATTCGGCCTGGCTAAGATCGATGTCAAGGCCGCCGACAACCCCAAGTGAGGAAAATAGAAGACCGTCGCAGCCTTCGACAAAGCCATACTGATCAAGAGCCGTATCTGCTGAGCTCAAGTAAAGTGATCGACGTTCCGCGATTTGCTGGCGATTTGCTTCTGATATGGTAAGGCCAAGCCAAGGGTTTTTGTCGCTCAACTGGCTACTTAATACTTGGAGTAAGGCTTTGACGGCTGGGCCTAGGTCCTCACCATTTTCATAGCGACTTAGTATTTGATTGAGAATATCCTCGGCTTCGGCGTCCGAGACCGATAAGTCCTTCGATGCCGCAAATGAGTCGTAGTCGCCTGAGTTGTAAGTCCTGGTCTCTGAGCAGCTAAGGCTCACGAGCAGCGCACAACCCAAGCTGATGGCTTGGTGTAGTCCTCTAAGCATAAATTTGTGGTCCCCTCAGTTCTTATCGGAGCGGCACCTCTCAGCCTTAAGCGAGAGCTATAAATTACAAGAAATGCTACTATATTGTATGGAGATTGGTTTCCGGGGCAAAAGCTGAGGTGGGCCTTCTGGGAAGGCCCATGTTTGAAAGAATCAGTGGTGTCGATTCACGAAAGCAAATCTTGATAGACTTTTTTATCTGCAAGTTTAAGAACCACATCAGCGGCTCCAAGGCATCGGCATTCCTCTCGCGCTTGGCTGTCGTTTTCGCTGATGAGGATGAAGGTCTTACTTGGCAAGTGACTGGTTTTTGCCAGAAACTCCTTACCACTAAGTCCCGACATGTTCAGGTCGCAGAAAATATAGTCGAACGAGATTTTGATCGCGCGTACAAGCCCCTGGGGGCTGTCGTTGGCTTCGATAACATCGTGTCCCTGGTCTTCCAGGGCAGATTTAATAAGGCTTCGCTGGGGAGTGGCTTCATCAATGATCAGTATTTTACTCATGGATGCATCTCCTTTCAGTATAGTGTACCGATCGGCAATACTGACAAATTAGTAACGAAGGATTTTTATTTCTGGTATGTCACTGATTATCAGCCCTTTTTCAACCGGATTTCAAGATGAAGATTTTTGGGCTTTCATGGGGCCTTGATGACGAATGGGATTTCTTTGCCATCTAGCCTTTTTTTTTCTAGACAAATAGAGTATTCGCGAGAGTGTAGACGTTGATTTATTAGAAAAGGAACTGACTCGATGACCTTCGTACTTGACCCCCAGTTGGAAAAGGATTGCCACCACTTTGGCAAGATGAAACTCTGCCAGGTATTGCTCATGAATGATCGGCAATATCCATGGTTTATACTTGTCCCTGAGCGGGACGGGGTTCGCGAAATCTATCAGCTAGAACGGGATGATCAAATCAGCTTTCTAATCGAGTCGAACTTGCTTAGCAAGGCTTTAGAGGGCCTCTTCAAACCTGACAAGCTTAATGTGGCTGCCTTGGGGAATGTGGTGCCTCAATTGCATATCCATCATATTGTACGCTACAAAAACGATGCCTGCTGGCCAAAGCCAGTCTGGGGCCAAAAACCCCCGGTTCCCTATGCTGCGGCGGAACTTGAAGAGTTGAAGCAACGCTTCAAAGAAGCCATGGGAGCGAACTTCAAGCCCCGTTTAGACAACTAGTCTCAAGTCTCCTCCTATTGCCAGTTTTCCGGCTGGCACTTTACTTTCAGCACCGCAAACCTTTCGCCCGGAAATAAGACTCAAGAATGTGATCCTTTTCAAAAAAATAAAGCGACTCATTCAACTGGTTAAGATTTCACACTCAAGAAGAAATATTTTATAGCCTAGTGTCACACGCCGCAGATGACTGAAGTAGGGCGGCTCAGCTCTACACATCCTTAGAGGAGGCAAAATGGTGCAAACCCCAAAAGCCGCATATTGCGGTCTGCTAGGGCTTTGCTTGAACGCATGTTCGAGCGAGCGCTTCGAAAACTATCAGCCGGCTCCTACCGAGCTAAAATCCTACGATGCTGACCTCGTTCCATTGGATCAAGCCAGTGAAGCGATAGACGCTGACTCAATTAGCAAATTGCTGCTAAGTAAAGCGGCTGGAGAGAAAGCCATTGAAACTGTTGTTCTCAACTATAATCAAAGGTCTGGTTTAAGTCTCGCAGCCGATGAAAACCTGACTTGGAGTCTCGATATGGAAGAAACGGTTACCATCGACTCCGCTGTCAAATCAGAGAAATACCTGCGAGTTCACTCCAAGTTAGAAATTCCAGAAAGCGCTGAAGGCAGGCTCTATGATATTGGCTGCTTGTTCGTCGAGCTTAAAGACAATGTTACCTATGATAAACCCACTCTTTTGCGGATCGCCAGCACTGGTATTGCCGGAGATCAATGGGACGACGTCACAATCCCATTGCGAGTTAAGCGTGACCAGTGGAAGGATGTTCCTATTTTAGATAGCTCTCTCACTCTCGCCGTCTTTGAGGCACATACCGTAAAGGGGTTTGATGGGCAGCTGTGTTTTCAGTTAGATTACAGTCAAGTTCCGGCCCAGCTGTACTCGGGGCAGATTGTGGTGCAGTATCTGATCGCCGGAGAAGAGAGTTTTGCCGTAGACGACGACCTACCACCAACTCAGAACTACAGCTGCCGGGATCAGCCAAGGGTTCTCAAATCTGGGCAAGAGATACGACTCCGGTGGGATAACCTAAATAGCAGCGAAGATTATGGAGTGCGCCTAAGCAGTATGGATGACGATCTATCTTTGGGCCATTACTACATCGAGACCGATGGTACTCTTGTCTTTCGGGCGCCAGATCTAGTTCATCAAACGACAAAGGTTTTTTTAGCAGCTATACCAAAGGATGATGATGTTCTGCCGGAGTTTTGCGAGATCACATTAGTGCCCCATGATAGTTTTGTAGTCGATGATGATGGTGAAAGTCAGGCTGCCATCGGCAATGTCTTCCGCTTATCCCCTGATACCCAAAGCTTACCGAACTTTGCAAGCATGTCTCCTGTAGCTCGTGTCATGATTCCCAATTTCGATGTTCCAGAGCGTCGCTTTAAAAAGGGTTTTCCCGGACTCGATGATCTATTTGAATGGTTTGGAATACAATTCAAAGGAAGAGTCTACCTAGAGGAAGCTTGTTTTTGCCAAATTAAGTTGCGCTCTGACGATGGGGCTAAGCTGTATATGGATCAGCAGCTCTTGATTGATAACGACGGGATTCATCCTACGAAGGCCGTCACAGAGTCCGTTTTTCTGGATGCCGGCTTCCACGACTTTCGTTTGGATTACTTCCAAGGGCCTCGCTATCATATCACCCTAGAACTTCTCTGGGACAAAGATCAGGCGGGGGTGTTTGAGCCAATTCCCCCGGAGGTGTTCTTCCGATAGGGAGGTTTGAGACCAAGTTTGACTTCAGTCTTAACCCTCCTGCTAGAAAGGCTAGGTTGCTCATAGCAGCCTTATAATGTATCAAGCTTCACGGGCCAGCATCTGAGCCCGGTCGGCCAAGCCATGGACCACGGAGTGAAATTGCTCGCTCAAAGCGAGACGATCCTGAAATCGATTGACGAGACCCTGTTTAATGGTCGGGATGTTAGCTGTACCACCAGTCAGGCAAACAATGTCGATGTCATTGCTAGAAAGTCCAGCCTGATTCAAGGTTTTGTCGAGGCAAGCTAGGATATCTTCAGTAAATTGAGATGAGGCCGAATAGAAGTCTTGCTGACGAATCGTTTCTTCAACATCGATCATCGGATATTGGTAAGAAAACTGAGATTCCCTTTGATCGGAGAGTTCGATTTTTGACTCTTCGATTTTCTTGAACAGAGAAAAGCCTTGGCGTTCCTCTATCAATGTCAAAAGTTGATCAATTTTATAGGCGTCCTCGTCTTTGGTAATGTAACGCTGCGCATCGCGCAGGTAGTCGAGGACATCGCCCCGATTCAGCATCAACATATCAGCAGGGCTACACAGTTTTCGGATCAGTCCTTTTGGAAAGCTCATATTGTTCTTAGACATGGGGCGGCGGTATGTGATGAGGGAACCAAAGTGAGGGCTAATAATGTCCTTCATTATGGCGCCATCATACTTGTCCCCTGCGATAGAAAGTCCACCCAAGGCGAGAACATCGTCAGGTTTGAATTCTTTCCTGCCCATCTTTAGTATTGTAAAGTCTGACGTTCCACCACCAAAGTCAGCAACGGCGACAATTTTTTCTGAGTCTAACTGGTGGCGAAATTTATAGGCCGCGGCGATGGGTTCGGGGCAAAACTCGATATGATCGAAACCGGCAGCTCGTGAAGCGACTTCCAAACGATCAAACGCGCACTGATTGCTTTCAGCATCTTGGGAAAATACGGCGGGACAGCCCATTACCACGGAACGAACATCTGCGTCGAAGTAGTCATTAGCTCGTTCCCTCATGCATCGCAGCTGCTTGGCGATCAAATCAGGGACACTCAAAAATTCAGAAAAGACCCGAGTGCCCTTGAACGTGGGGTCTGGCAAAAATCGCTTTAAACTCTTGAAAACGCGACCAGACCCTGGCTGATCGATGTACTGCTCGATGGCTTCAGCACCAAAAACCCAGTGATCTGAATCGGTAGAGAAGAGTATGCTTTTGAGAATCGTTGGATCTGGAGCGGACTTGTCGAGGACTACGTCGGTGAAGATTCCGTCCTGACTTGCGCCGCATAAAAGAGAATTCGAGGTACCATAATCAATGGCATAGAATGTTGGCTTAGTCATGGGGTTCCTCGCTATGATCTGCTACGGTCCATCAAAAAAGGCAACATTCTATCGTCAGAGTCTTAGGGAATCAAATGGTTTTACTATCCCCTGTGTTTCAGCCCTTGATATGATTCAGAATCCAGGAGCTTATAAGCTCCCGGTCGGTTTCTAATAGCCAGTGACCAGAGTCTGGCAAGGTTTTAAACTCATAGCGGTCTTCGTCGACATATTGACCTGAGCTTTGTGCAGCACAGGCGCCCACAGCTGGGTCCTGAGCACCCCAGACAAACAACGTTTTCACCTTAACTTTGCCAATTCCACCTTTACCTGCATCCGGGCCAAAGTTGGCTCGGTACCAATTCAAAGCCGATCCAAGTGCTTCCTTATTACCAAGGACCCGTAAATATTCTTCCACCTCGTTTTGGTCCATGTCCCGATAGATCATTCGAAGGCCGGCCCGATCGTTTTTCAGATAGATATCCTCCGAATTTGGTTTCACAAACTCTTGAATATAAGCTGATTTCTTATCTTGCTGACACTTGGGATCAGACATGGCGGCTTGAAAGGCTGTCAGGTGCGGTATCGAGAGAGCTGTAAAGGACTTAACTCGATCGGGAGCTGTAGCAGCTACAGTCCAGCCGACAGCGGCTCCCCAGTCATGACCGACAAGATCAAAACGCTGGGCCTTGAAAACATCGGCAATGCCGATCACATCAGATACAAGATGCTCCATGCGGTAGGCCTCGACCGATTTGGGACGCGCTTCCGGCGAATAGCCTCGCATATCAGGAGCGACTGCCCGATATCCAGCATCGGCAAGCGTCACGAGCTGGTGGCGATAGGAGTAGCTGGTCTGGGGAAAGCCATGAAGGAGTATAACGAGTGGCCCATCTTGCGGGCCAGCCATTCGAACATTGAAACGGTATGCGCCGACGCGAATGGTATCTTGTTCGATAATCTCATCGAAAGCTGTCTTGGAGTCTGAGTCAGTGACACAAGATGCAAGTAGCGTTAGTAAGGTGAGAGCACTGGAAAAAAAGATGCGGAAAGACAGCGTGGAATAAGCCATAGTTACCTCGTTGCACATGAGTGATTTGCAGTTTTCCCTTTCGCTATCAACCCTAATTCATTCACGACCGAGACGCAATCCTCGGATAAAAAGCTCCACGCCTTTGCTATATTTAGGATCATCGCCATTTTTGGGATCGCTGCGGAATCTCGACTTTGAAATGAAATTTGCCAGGCAGCGCTTTCACACGCCTGGCAAGAGGAAATCTACTTTTGGAGGTTATCAAGACTGTTTTTAATGGAAAGTGCCACCAGTCCTAAAACGGTGAGCGTTCCAAGAACAGCCATGTACGTTTGATAGATATCCCAGCCGGTGAAAGTGACTTCGGTCGTGGAGGCAGGTAACACTTGTGTGGCGTAGCTGTAGGCGACGATGGCTCCGTAAAAGACGTGACCTACCACATGAGCAACGGCAACTTCAAATCCCGCTGATCGAAACTCCGTAAGAGG
Source organism: Pseudobacteriovorax antillogorgiicola (assembly GCF_900177345.1). Taxonomy (NCBI): domain Bacteria; kingdom Pseudomonadati; phylum Bdellovibrionota; class Oligoflexia; order Oligoflexales; family Pseudobacteriovoracaceae; genus Pseudobacteriovorax; species Pseudobacteriovorax antillogorgiicola. The sequence continues at coordinate 405,260 of NZ_FWZT01000003.1, read as the reverse complement.
GTGCCGATTCTGGCCTTCTATGAGAATCACGTAGCTCACCAGGAATCCGTGAACGAAGCCGCTGAAGACTCCGATGCCTACATTGACTGCAATCTCGTTCGAGCCGATCAGATTCAACATTCCGCAGTAGGCAAGGCCAAAGCCAAGACCGGCGATGAGATGGAGGGTTAAACCAACCTTGAGTGAGTTTTCGTAACGACGGGTAAATAGACTGCCCACGGCGCGAACCATGTCGGCGTTGGCAAGTTTTGAAAGTGTCACGAGTTCCATAAATAGAAACATAGCAGCGGCACCTAAAAGGCCTGATGATAATGCGGATACGATATCCATATTTCCTCCTCTAAAATTCGATCACCGAGAACAGCCCGGGAACTATTCTTTCATCGGAGCAGAATCGCTGGGAAAGGTGACAATTCTGAAAGATGCAACAACTTGAACCGGGCGCGATGCTTTAGCGGTACAGGGTTGCTGCCGTTTGTCTTCACTAAATTGAGGCGTGGTTAACCCTCTTAAACAACAGGTGAGATGCCACGAGGCTCATGAAAATGTGTCGTTATGCCGATAGGAGAAAAAAGTTTACGCAGACGACCAGTTATATTTAGAGGGACCATGAAAACTATATTGTTGTCAGCGCTTTGCGCTGTGCTGACTCTTGCCTGCGAACGAGGGGCACTCGATAAAATCGAACTTGTTACTGAAAACCGAGAGGTCGAGTCATCGGGTGGAGCAGCCTTACCAGCCACTCCAGAACCGGAAGCTAATCCTTTTGAACTAGAGGTGGGGATGCTTGAAGACCGCGTTGCGGCTTTCCAAGAAGCTGTCCAGGTACGTTCTCAAACGGTTCCCACAGCGCTCGATGAGGCTCAGGCAAAAGTCGAAGAAGCTGAAGCTGTTTTGGCAGCCGCAACCAACTATGATGAGATCAAAAGCCGAACCAACGATGTTCAAGCTTTCATTACTGATCGAGGCACCCTGCTTGGAAATGAATTGGTGAACAATCAAGTTCAACAAGAGGATTGGCAAACATTAAGTGATAGTATGACTCGTCTTGCAGATCGCGTTAGCCTGAGCGTCGACCACCCTGGTAGAGATTTGAATCTAGTTCGTCTATCCACCGCTGAAAACCTCCTAGTACAGCTAAATGATGAGCTGTCGGCTATTGAGCAATTTTTATCTCTTTACGAAACTCGCATCCAAGACTATCGCCAGGCATTGAATGAAGCTCTCGGTCAGCCGTATATTTCTAATAATTTTGCTTATAATGCCGCTAACAACACTCACTACCAGAGTCTTTGCCCACAGAATTCTCTGACGGCATTTAGCGGGCGGGCCGATGGACTGATTGATCAGTTACAGGTCGTTTGTGGCAATCAGCAAGGGCAGGCAGTTGGCGGTGTCGGTGGTGATCCATTTGGGCCTCTATCATGCCCTTCTGGAACTGTTGCAAAAGGTATTCGAGGCACCATGGAAGACGCTTTGGACAGTCTCGGGTTGGTTTGTGTAAAGGCTCAGCAGATCGATCAAAGTGAGCAACTTGAGTTTTCACCACTTATCATTGGGAACCTTCAATCAGACCAGAACTTCATGAGGATTTGCCCCGCTAGAAGAATTGTAACGGGGCTGCAAGGTACCATTGATTTCGGCTTTAGTGCCGGTGTGATCAGAACAATAGAGATAGTTTGTACGGCGCAGCCCTAAGAATAGCTTTAATAGAAGCTTTCCAAAGCATTACAGTTGACCCAGATGGCAATCCCAGAACTGCGTTCCTGGGGCTCTGTGTAGAGTGGTGCAAAGTTTATGCTTTCGTGATACTTAACCTCCGATGAGTGGGCAAGCCCAGATACTAGAGCATATTGCCGTTCTACCTCACAAATGTGATCGAGACTCTTATAAAACACCCGCAAATTTAAACTTGCAGCGGGGCTCCAATCGAAAATCTGAGCTCGATTGCCTTGGAGTTTGAGCTCTTCTAATTTTGATAGCTGTCGTAGTGGCTCCAGATCCACGAGCTCGTTATATGCAAGGTCAAGGCTTATTAATTTTTCCATATGCTTCAATGGTCCTAGCCGAGCAATAAGATTGCCTCTCAAGTTTAGAGTCTCGATATTTGCGCTGCTTCTAAGTGGTTCTAGATCTACAATTTGGTTGTCTGATAGATTGAGGTGCTTCAGCTGAGGAAGTCGGCTTAGAGGCCTCAAATCCTCAATCTCCTTACCTGAGAGATCTAAGGATTTCTGTGCTTTTAAAGCTATCGCAAGGTCTGGGCATGGCATGGAATCTGTAGCAGATAGTTCCCTTTGAATCTGCTTCATGGTGTGGGCCATAGCAGCGGTTAAGGTTTCCAGTTGGCAGTAGTCTTCTAGTGCCAGTGTTTTCTGGAGCATAAGCATAGAGTAGGGCTGTAGTAGAAGCTCTAGTTTGATACTGTGGCACGAATGAATGTCTGCGAAACAGTGGTCAAGAGTGTCGGCGATCAGGAGAAGGTTGGTCTCAATCGCCTTCATCATAGAGCTGATTAACAACCGATCCGCAGGCTCATCTGTGAGTTTGAGCAGGCCATTAGCCCGGGATAGGTCGGCACTATGACGAACGTAGCTTTTGGTGAGATCACCTCGAACCTGAGATACTGCAGGATCTAATGCTGGGCTAGGGTTAATGTACAATCCTGTAATCGATGCATCGTGATAGGCCTTGGTGTGTAACTTAATGAAGGCCGCGCTATTGGCCTTCAATGGTGTTTGCTCCAAGTTAGTCAGCTGCTGCTGGTAAGCTCCTTGCCCGTATCTCCCTAGCTTATCCAGCCTATCTACACATTCTGAAAGATTTATTGCGTCACAAGTCATCACAAGGGGGTCGTCACTCTGTAATCCAAGGATAGGGTCTTGGCTACCACCCTCCTGGTAGGCTGCAAGCTTTATGATGATGTTGCCAGGGTATTGATCGAGTAGACCCTTAATATTATTTTTGAGCTGATCCAGGCTCCATGATTCTGGGTGGTACCTATGGGAGAAATCCGAAAATAGGTCTTTCGATGATAGTTCTAATCGAGCAACAATTAGAAAGTGGCTTCCTAGATCTACTTCACTGACAAAATGATCTCCACAGGTGCCACGAATCACTGATGGATTGGCGGAATCTGCGATCTCGATGGCTAGCGAATTCAATTGTGGGTCTTTAAGTCGGGCCTTGACACCTCGGGTTACTGAGCCGAAAACTAAGTTCCTTGTCCAAGGCGTTTCTGTAGCAAATGCAGCAATGGCAACCCTTTTTGTTGCCTTGCCACCAATGATCGTAGGTAAGGGATCGTCTTGACTTAAACCAATAATCGCCTGGCTAGCCTCACTATCAAGAGGAGCATCGAAGTATTTTGTGGTTTGAAATGTGCCCTCATACGAGACTGAGTTTGAGTCATAACCCCTGATACAGCTTTGGACGAAGCTACCCCGATAGGTGTCGAATCCATAGCCGAGGGCTCCAGCACCGAACTCGGAGTCGATATCTTGCTCAACGTTTTCAAGTTCCTTCTCACTATATGCGTTTGAGCAAGCCCATAAACAGTATGAGCATGCAACGAAGATGCAAGACTTTAGAATGCTATTCATAAATTCTGCCTCCGAATGAATTTAATACTCGTATATGAATTTAAAGACCGACACCTCTCGTGTGCATGAACCCAGCCAGCAGTTTCTCGATTCGAACGTAGCTGTCCAAAGCCCTGAGGAGACTGCTTCCACATCAAATATTTGCTGATCTCCTGAACTATAGAGAAACGTTTGCTGCGCTCCAGAGGGAGTCTCAAGTAGCAGCGAACCATCTCCATCAGCAGATATTTCCACCCGTGCATTTCGAGGCTCTTCGGCAACGAAGAACTGCCGACCATCCGGTCGGTTACGCTCTGTTTTAAGATTGGTCATTGTTTTCTGGTTTAAACTAGGGCTTGGTTCTTGACCGCCTGAATTAGGGTCTCCGTCTTCCAAACTCCCTCCCATTTGAACAAGCTTGGCTTGTACTTGATTGTAAAGGCTTTGAATCAGCAGGTTGGTATAGAGAGAGCCATCCGTATCACGGCAGCCGTCGGCATCGGGGGTTAAACCTCGGGAAAGAATTCCTACAAGCTGGAGAGTACCATCACTTCGTTGGACCATCACTGGCCCCCCACTATCGCCAGAACATGGGTGCACTTGCAAAGAACCGAGGATAAGCTCTTCATTGTTTAGGCTGTAATATCCCCGAAAGGGCATACTTGCTACCTGTAACTTCCCTAGATTTTCGCCGAGGTCGTTTGCGAATCCATAGCCAGCCGCTATAACGCTATTTGTTGGGGCGTAGAACCTGTTTCTATTCTGTTCCAAAAGACTAAGTGCTTCTGTGCGATCGTTGTAGAGGGGTGTTGTGCCTCCCTGAAAGTAACGTGCAAGCTTGACAATGGCTAAATCGTAGGAGCCGCGCGTGATGTTGTTGGTTCGCTGCCATGGGAATACATGCACCTGTTCAACATCATACGTGACACTCTCGGCTTGAATCTGGTACTTGGCATTATCTAGGGTGCAGGACCTGGTATTATTGAATGCACAAGCTGAAAAGCAGTGTGCTGCGCTGAGGACGTATGACTTGCTTATGGCGACGCCACTACATTTAAACTGCTGATTGCGGAGCACTTTAACCACGCTGCTCAGTCGCGGGTCTGAGCTTAGCTCGCCCCGATAGATAGAGAGTGACGAACTATCGTCTTGGTCTAGAAAAAGTGGCGATCCACAGGATGTAATCATGCCTAGGCTTCCCAGCAGGCTTGCGATCATCATCGCAGTCTTCATAGCTTATCCTTTCTTTGAGATCCAACCATGAATGGCTGGATGTTCAGGTTTAGTTTAGAATTGAATCGTGGATGAGTTGTCGTGCCATCGCTCGATTGAAGTTACGAATCGTACCCTCTTGAAATTTAACAGACCCATTTAAGAAACCTTGACCAACCACCACGTTGGCTTCAGCATCGTGGCCTCGGGGAGCCACGTTGTAGACCCGGCCGAAGTATGAAATATCTTCAATCTCAGAAATCACAGCTTTGCTACCATCTTGTCGAACCAGATATTCACCTTTTTTGAATGTCTCAGCAAAACGCATATAGCCTTCTCCATCTACAAGAGGATGCCCTTTGGTTACTGTGATGGTTTGACCGTGGCTTGTAGTAAAGCGTCGTACTGTTTCAAGTTTTTCGGCGCCGTCAGCGGTATAGTAAGAAATCTCTCGCTCGATGTAGGATAGCCCGTCGAAGCCTTGGCTGCCATCCATTACCATGATTGTAGCCTCCCCTTGTTCAATAGCCTCGGGTAAAGTCTGGTGGCCGCTTCCAAATAGGACAAGCTGATCTTGGGTGTAGCAGCCAGACTCACAGTTGATCAACCAAATTACATTGCTCGGCATTGAACACGTACGGATGTCTGGTTTCCAAACGGGAAACTGAGTGCTGGCATCGTTCACAGCAAACGATGGGTAACGCATCTTTCCACTTGGCAGTGGTACCCAATCAAATGTGATATCGTCTAGGTAGTGTGTGAATAGACGTCGGGAAGTATCTGCGATGTGACCGCAGTTGATAGCCCATTCAACTCTTTGATTCGCTTGCTCGTAGCTTAGCCAGTCGCGATTGGCCCCATCTGTGATGGTATCGCTGGCGGCGCATCGCCTCTTTAGCTGCACTTCAGCGAGTGGGTCAAAGTTCGTATTTGTTCGCCAACCCCGTGGGGCATCGGAAGCAAAGGTTTCTAAACCGAAGAGCCCGAGGCTTGTGATCACGACCGAAATGAGTTTCTTGCCTGTTAACATGTCTGTTCTCCATTTTTTTAGAGTAGGTAGGACGATTTCCATCTGCTGCTATTCATATGATAGTTCAATGGAATAAATCCATGCGCCAAGGAAGAAATAATAGAGGGCTTCCGAACATTCTCTTTCCTACATTGAGAGCTATATTCTGCTTGGGATATGGATTTATCGTATTTGATCAAATTGCGGTAAAAAATTAAACAAGAACTTGTGCACAAATTCGTCGCGATGATCTATAGTTTGTACTATCGATTTATTGCACCACTTCGTTTTTTGCTTTCAAAAGCCTTGCCAGATAGGCTTTTCGAGAGATAGACTTAAGCAAAATGAAATGAACAGTATTTTTCATAGAGACTCTCGCACCAGCTTCTGCTACATACGATTCTAATACTTATGACCAAGGCTCGATGGTGCACCCTCGAATTGATGCGCGACTGAGAACTATTTGACTATTCCGTCAGACGGCGAGTAGCAGAGGCTGAAATGAACTCTACTAAGCGCCTTGGCATCTATTATAACTCAATGGCTACATTGAGGTGGATTTAGTTAATCAATAGATGGGAGTCCCGTTCGATGTTAACCTGTCAGTCGATCAATCGACCAACGTCAGTATTTATTCTAGATCTAGCCGTCCACGATATGATGATTCACCTAAATCGAAGGAAAGGTGAAGACAGTCGAGATTATAGCATTCGTAGATTGCTGCAAGCTCATTATGATGGAATCATGGGGCAATTCAGGCGTCTGGGAAATCTTTTTGGTCTAGACGAAGCTAGCGTCGAAGATTTGAGTCATGAAGCGATGTTGATTGCTCTAAGGAAATGCCATCAACTGAAGGATGTTTCAAGCTTTAAGCCATGGCTCATGACAATCTTTCGCAATTCATGCCTAGCAGACATTAAAAAAAGCCGATTCTTTCAGAATGAAGGATTGGAAGGCCTAGAAGATCAGGCGTCGCCATCCGAGAGTCTTGTTGATCCAGGGCGGCTGGATGACCTTTATCTGTACCGCGAGCTAGGGCGAAGAGTGTCCAAAATGAAAAATCAAACCCAAGCATTGGTCATTAGAAAGTACTTTTTTGATGAAATGACAGCTCCTGAGATTGCTGCAGAGATGGGGCTTAAGTTGAATACGGTGTATTCCCATGTTTATCGAGGGCAAAGGCGATTGCTACGTGACGATCCCATGAGGAGCGTAGCATCATGCGATTGATTGTGGGATTAGCGCTGACATTGATCATCATTGCAGCTGTTGGGGCTTGGTATGAACCAGTCAATCATTCTGAATCGATCACTAGCATAGAGCGTGATGGGGTCCATTCGGTTTCTAAGCCGCTTAAGACCTATGAAAAGCAGCATTCTTCCCGAAAATTGATTGAATCTCGTTTGCCCTCTGCGAGAGACTTAGAGCCAGAGGTGACCGATAACGCCGCGGATGAAGGCTGGGACCGCATGGCTCAGGTATTAAAAGATACGCCCTTTCTAGGGCAGAACTTTCGCATGAGTCACAAGGCTATTATGAGCCCAAGCGATTGGAGCCTATGGGCCCATGAGCTGAGTGATTATAAAAATATTCAATCAGCCTTTCAAGTTCTAAGGCAATTGGATAAAGAGATCGAAGTCAATGTCGCTGTTCGAATTGAGTACATAAACTATATCCATCGAGCGATCGCCTTGGAAGGCAACCCCATCATCGATCAGCTCATTGATGAGCTAGTCCAGTTCCTACAATTTCGTCCAGTTGATTACGAATCCTATTCAACGGGCCAAAAACGAGTATTCGTAGGTGATAAGATTGAGCTGATCTACATTCTAGAGGCTTACTTCCCCGAAACCTACCAAGCCCGGGTCCGCAATGGGTCCTCCGATACCTTGGTAAGGTTGGCAATTTATGCAGAAGAAAATCGACAGCTACTCAATCGTATTTTTTAAGGGCTGCCCCAATGAAGTATGTCAAACTTTGGCTTCTAACTCTTGTTTGCTCTTGTGGAAGTCACTCTCCGCGAGTTGAAAGCATTGAAACCCTTGACCAAGAGGCAGGGGTGCTCGATAACCCTCGATCGGCGGTAATGGCCCTTGAACGTGATGGCAAGGTATTTTGTTCCGGTGTCGCGATTCGGGATGGAATTCTGCTGACTGCAGCGCACTGTTTTTTGAACGATCGCAGTCTGAATAAGCTTCACATCCGAGGAGCCGATGGGCAACGCTATCCCGTCCAGGAAATCATGACGTATGCTGATCGGCTTGACCGGGTCGAAGAAGCATTCTTGCCAAACTATGACATCGCTATGGTTCGTTTTTCAGATGATGTTCCAGGACGATGGATTAAGCTCGCGAGCGGCGCCCAAGTCGTTGCAAGTGAGGGTCATGTCGCTTGGATCGCTGGTTACGGTCGCTCAGACGATCATCCCACAGGGCACTATCACTTGGGCGCTACCCGGATAAAAAAAGTCTACCGATCTGGAATGAGAAAGGGGGTTATTACTGTCGATAATACTTTTGGTAGCGCTCCTTGCTCAGGGGACTCAGGAGGGCCATTGCTGATGCAGAAGAAGGGGGAATGGTGGGTTTTAGGTGTGACCCATGGTGTGCACTGGTTTAGCAATCCCGACTACTTTGGTAGTGACGGCTGTCAGTTTCCTGAGGCAAGTTTTGCCAGCTTAAGTCTCCACCCAGAGGTCAATGGTCAAGATCAGGTTTCCGAACTCTCTGCTGTTCCTGACGACCGAGTCGAACTTGAATTTTTGGGCTACTGCGAGGATGGAATGGTGGGGCGTGGCGATGTGAGCCTATTTAAAGCACTGCTTCTTCAATTTAAGGGCCGCGACTGTGAATCCCTTTACGGAAAGCTGGCTAGCGATCTGAGCTTTGATTTACTGAAAGAGCCTGTGTATAGTCTAAAGGCTTTAGCTTTGCTCCCTCGGATCGATCGACTATCGATAGATTTGAGGCTCCTTGAAGATCTTCCCAGTTTGCCGCCATTAAGAGAAATGAAGGTTAGTATCGGCAGTCAGGACGACCTCGACTGGGTTTTTGGAAATCGACACCTCACGTCTCTTGAACTCACTGATGCTCCTAGAGGTCTCCAATGGGATGGTGTTGGGCAGCTGCACGAACTGGGGACAGTCATCTTGATGGAAAATAACATTGTGGAGCTACCAAGTCTCTCTGGCCTCAAGAAGCTTCGAACCTTGAATGTGCTTGGCAATCACTTGGACAATTTAGACTTTATTCGTGATAATTATAAAATCACTCATCTTTTAGCTAGCTCGAATCAGATTGAAGATCTTGCTGGCCTGGTAAACCACAGTGACTTGAAAGTAGTTTTACTGGGGAACAATCGTATTAGTCAGATTCTTGATTTGGCTTCAGCCACCTCTCTAGAGTATTTATCTTTAGTTAACAACGAAATACCTCTGCATCTCCAATTATGCCCCACAAAAGAACAACAGCAGGGTTCTATTTGTGCTTTCTAGCGAACGGACTAGCATCTGGAAGATCTTTCACTCCAACATTGCCTTCGCCCTCTACGAAACGGTATCCTCTTCATTACGATAACTTACACTTGCATCGATATCAATTGATCGCTATTTATGAGAACTGTAAGAAAGAAAAGCAAGAGATCCCCTCAGAAACTGGAAAGTCGGTGATGATCTTATGATCACCAAGGTATAATAGGCTTTCTGCAGTTAGTCGATCTCTGGTGAAGTAAGATGTTGTTGGCTTTGAGTTGATCAAGGAACCGGGATTCGTGTCGCTAGGAGGGTCTTATGTTAGTACGTATGGTAGCGCGGGGCTTGGCCTCGTGCGCCTGGCTTCTATTGTTTATTCAGTCTGCTTGCCAGCAAAGCGATTCCAAATCCTCCTCGCCCCCGCCCGCCCAAATCAAAGAACCAATTCAACTAGACGTTCGTATCACCGAGAGACCCTTAGATGCTACGATCAGCTGGACGGCTGAGGGCGTGAGTCACTGTCAGGTAAACGGCCAAGCGCTTGACCCGGCAGTTCTTAGAAAGGTGTTTGGCAAACAGGATCAGCTTGTGGTCGAGCGGGGAGCGACGCCACAATTGATCGGTGTACGTTGTTCCAACGACTCTGATCAATTGACCCGCGACGTCCTTTTAGAAGCTGTAGAAGAGACTGAGTGGAATAATTACTGTACAGATGTACGGTTAACTGATTGGGATAAGGCACCGGATGCTGTGGCAATGCTTGAAGGCGGTCGTTGTATGGCAGTCTTTGTTGGTCCTCGGCATCTCATTTCAGCAGCTCATTGCTTCGAGCGTTCCCAAGACGTCGTTAGAAATTTAGGGTTCGAGGCTCGCGACACCCATCAGATCCGTGTGGACAGCAGTTCAAATATTGTTGGCACAGCTCTTCAGTCTGGATCAAAACGTTTCACCATCCAATCTGTATCGTCTCCCGATACCATTCTGCGCAAAAACTCACTTATGATCGAAGGCTTAGATCTTGCGATTATCGAGGTCGAAGAACCCCATGATATTTGGATCTGTCCTTCCAAAGCGGATAGTCAGGAAGTAGGCCAGATCATGTCGAGCTATGATTTTGCCGGAGATGCTGAACAAATAACAACTGCTATTGTTTCGAGCCCGACTGATCAATGGCAAGACACAAGAGTTCAGATAGCTCCTGTGAGGCATTTTATAGGCCTAGAAAGTGAAGAGCTTATCGTGGGCTTCCCTAGGAAATCCCAAAATCCTTGCGGCCTGAAACTTGGTGCTCCCTTAATACATCGTTCAAGTAAAGGGATCCAGCTACTAGGAGTTAGCTCTCGATACTTCAATGCTAGTGTAGAGAACTCCTGCGAGGCGGATGCACACTTGGTGGTTGGTCTCCTAGGGCATCACCGATTTCGAACCTGGCTAGAGGAACGAAGGATCAATTTATTCCCTAAATAGAAGGAGAGTAGGGTATGAGAATGAGGCTAAGCCTTTTAGGGGTTTGCTTGATGGGTATTAGTAGCTGTTCTGATCAAGAAGAAATGAGGCTTGATATAAAAGGTGGTGATCCCATTGAAGATAGCCAATTCTCGTCTGTTGTCAAAGTTGTTGAGTCAGGTTTTTTCAACTGCACTGGGGTCGTTGTAGCAGAGAAGGTTGTCCTAAGTGCGGCTCATTGCTTTTCTCGAATCTGCCAAGATGAAAGTCGTGCAAATGGCTGTAAAGATGTTTCTGAAGTTGAGATCAAAGATCGCTGGGGTGCCACATACCAAGTAGCCAAGATTGAATCATTCCCCTATAAATATAATGAAAACTACATCACTACTCAAAGCTTCGATCTCGCTGTCCTTGAGTTGGAGAACAACTTTCTTGGAGATATAACTCCCATCGCACAAGATCTGACCGCCGCCGAAACTGTTTTGGAAAACAATAGGCAGCAGTTCTCAAAGCCTGATGGAGATCTGGTAAGTGTAGGTTTCGGGCTTACTGGCGAAGGTCTTAAAAACAATTCCGATCATACCAAGCTTTATTTCTCTGAAGTTCCTTTCAGAGGCCTATATGGCTTGAATGGTGAAGAGTTCCATATCGGCTCTAATCGAAGTCATGGCTGCAAGGGGGATAGTGGAGGGCCTAAATTTGCTCGGTTAGATGGCGGCTGGCAAGTGGTAGGTATTCACTCTCGCTCAGCCACCCTAAACAATTACTTGGCCTGTGCTGCAAATGATGGAGCAATTGCCACCAACCTCCTGGCACCACAAGTTTTTTCGCCGATCCAAAAGGCATTTGACCGAATCTGAGTAAAATATTCGATCAGATAGAATCCTTAGCCGCAACCTGTTCTGATCGAGGGGCATTCTTCACAGCATTGAATACGATAAAGGCAAGGCCGATGCTGAGAGCTACACCTGTGAAAATAAAACCAGTACTGGCAAAAGCAGTGCTCGTTAGCTCGCTTAAAAGGCCATTAAAATTGAGGTAACTTACTCCTATAGCAAAACCAAAAACCACATGACCTACGATATGAGCTAGTGCAACGCTATAACCCGTAGTTTGAAAGCGATCCACTGGATGACGGCCGACTATTTCGCTAACAAGTGCGAAGCCGATGAGTAGACCATGAACGAAGCCTCCCAAGGTGGCGATGAGCAACAGGATCTCTGGGCGTTGCTGAGGAATGGCTGATAGGATCGAAAGATACAACCACGAAAAGAGAATGCCGAATAGTAGATATATGGCGAGCCCGATTCCAAAGGAACCTTTCAATTGCTTGGTGAATAGACTACCTACTGCGCGGATCATATCACCATTTGCGATACCAGCATAGGTGATGAGCTGCATAATACCCATCATTGCTAAACTCGCTATAAGTCCCGCTAGGACAACGGCGCTAAACATTGTGTAAACCTCCTCTTGACTCAGTAAACGTCAGATCTCTTACAACGGTAACGACTGAGTGACAGAGGAGTAAAGTGCCATCTTGTGGCACTCTCGTTTATACCTGCATACTCCTAACGATCGAAGGAGCCTTAGCTTGACGGATTATTGTTCAACGAAATCTCAATGCCAGGCTGGGTGTCAGAGTTCGTGGACCCAAGAAGGACCCATGTTTCACCTAAATCATTGGAGCCCAGCACTCTTAATTGAGATGGTGCACAGGCTGCGAAGTCAGGAAGGGTGGCCGAACCACCTTTAATGTACAGGCTTTCGAAGGAAGGTTTGGCTTCGCCAAATGAAACTTGGAACCATACCTCGCCCACAGCCGGGGAGGGTGTTGCATTTTCGAAGCTATTGCGATTGGAAAACCAACCACCACCAAATCCACCGCCGAATGCTTCAAAGGGATAGAATGTTTCGAAGTCACCACTGGTGCTTATCTGGGCATCGTAGGGACCGATTTTTCCTGTATTGTAGATAGGATCTCTATTATCTGGGTAACTGCTAAAGCTATCCACCAAAAACTCACCGTTCATTTTGAAAAGTAGCTCTTGGATGTTTGTAGTATTGCCAGAACAGTCTTGTTTCATTTCAGTGATCTGAATACGAATCGATCCATAGCCGGTTTGCTGCTCGCCAGCCTCCGCTTGCTCAGGATCCGACAATTCCTGTTCTTGAGCCTGTTGCTCTTCATCAATGATTGCACTTTGTTCCGAATCTAAAATCCCGTCGATACTTGCGGTGGAACCTTCCGTACTACCTTTCTTCGGTAGTGGGCCATCAGGATAAGTTGGATTATCAGTTTTTTGCTGTCCACATTGAATTGATCCTAGAGCTAGGATTAGCGTGAGAAAAATTTTCATTTGAAGCCCCCTCTAATAAGCGAACACGACTTCGGCTGTTTTGCTCCGAATCTGAGGGATGGTCTTTTACTTTCTTGTATACTTATGAAAAAGCTATTTATTATAGCGAGAAAGGGGGCCTCTGGAGGGCCGATCAGAGCCTTCTACGACGTATCAATTCAAGGCATGAATTAAGTGCTGGACAATGATAGAAAAGATTTAGAATAGGTTTTGGAACGATTGTCATGTTGTCGATGAGAAGGGATGCACACGGGGTGTGATCGCAGGCTCTTCCTGGCACTTGATTCTTTCTTGGCGTAAGGCTAGCACATAAGGGAATTTGTCATGAATATGAAGAAAATGAGGATTGCAGGCTTCACAACAGATGAAATTAAGCAAATCATGGAACGAATAAAGTTTCGATGCTCGAATCGTGTGCACCTAGAAGATCGAAACGAGAAGCGAGACATGATTTGGTCCTTTGCAGAAATAAACATCCTAGATCCCGAGGGGGAAGAGCGAAGCATTCACCTATACGATGTGGCTCACTCAGGAGTGGGGTTGATTGGAGAACTTCAATTCGAAGAAGGCGATCGATTCTGTTTTGTTGATCCTAAGACTGGCAAACATTATGACTTCGTTGTTAGGCATTCTGAGCTGTTTGATACAACTGAGCCAGGCCTTTATCAAACAGGTGGTCAGCTGGTCCCACAAAAACAAGAGGCGATCGATGTTCACGATATATTCAAACCATACGATACCGAGCCAAGGCCAAGCTGGGTTCCCGACGACTTTGAGTCTTAGCTAGAGGTCTCAAGCTAGCTCAAGTGGAGATCCGCACCTTCGGCAAAAGCTAGCATCATCAGCATGACCCTCCAGGGCGCATGACGGGCAAGTTTCCGTGTTAGATTGCGACTTGAGGATAGCATGGGACAGATGCACTGAAACAATCCCCGTTGGAACCGCTAAAATCCCGTAACCGAGCACCATGACAATAGACGCCAGGAACTGACCAAATATGGTTTGAGGGGCAATATCTCCATAGCCAACTGTGGTCATCGTCACGATTGCCCAATACATGGATCGTGGGATACTGGTAAAGCCGTTGGTTTCTCCTTCTACGAGATACATGATGGTTCCAACTATGAGGACGATAGGTAATATGGCCAAAATAAAGACGGTAATTTTAGCCCGACTGTCTCGGAGTGCTTGGGATAAAATCTGTTGCTGACTCACAAATTGCGCTAATTTGAGAATCCTAAAAACACGGAGAAGGCGGATGGCTCGGATAACTGCAAATGAATGAGTACCAACGAATATAAGGCTCATATAAGTAGGCAAAATTGAAAGCAGGTCGATGATACCATAGAAGCTAAAAATATATTTCCAACGCTTTGGAAAGCAGTAGATGCGGGTTAAGTACTCGATTGTGAAAGCCACCGTGAATAGCCACTCCAACCCTAAGAAGAGCATCGAATAGGATTCGTTCAAACTAGCTACCGAGTCCAGTGCTACAACCACAACCGAACTGACGATGACGGCGATCAGGATCAAATCAAATCGTCGCCCGTCTCTTGTCTCTGCTTCAAAGATTAAATCGTAGAGTCGGCTTTGTAGTTTTGTCATAGTCAAGTTTTCCCTTCAAACTTACTAATAGGGGCTGTTGATGCTTCGAACTCAAGCATCTGATATGGCTGGACAACCACAATATGCTGTCGCTCGTCATCACCATATTGCCGATATGGCTCGCCTCACTCCAGCCCTGTCTTCATCCAGTCCAGACCAACTACGTGTGGCCCAAACGTCAATAGCCCCTAGTTATTCTAGCGATCTTTCAGCCACCGATCAGCCTTAATTTGAGGGGCACCCCGATGCTTGTGACATGCTGTTGCTAGCCTGCGACGTAGAAAGTACTCCATAAACGAAGGTTTTTGCCAGAAACTTCCGTTAGGTAGTCCGTCAAGTGAACTGCTCAAGCTAGTAATAAGAGGTATTAAAAAAGTAAATTTACTACAAATTGAACCAAAATAGCGAAACTGAACACCAAACAGCATCCAAGTTTGAAAATTACTTACGAAAAACCCTCTTTCATCAAAAAGAACGGAACGTTGCATTTAAGAAATTAAAATTTTCATGAAGAACCTTATGTAGTTTAATGCTAGTCGTTTGAGGGAAGAATACTAAGGATTTATAGTTTGAGGGGGTCAACATGATCGTAAGATTACTACTCTTGCTGGGTGCGGTACTGGGTCTACAAAGCGAGGCACAGGCTAAGGACCCAAGGACAGCTTTTGTTCATCTGTTTGAATGGAATTGGGACGATATCGCAAAGGAGTGTGCAGTTATTGGCCCTATGGGGTACGCGGCAGTTCAAGTTTCACCCCCCCAAGAGAGTGTGCCGGGTAATGCCTGGTGGACCCGATATCAGCCCATAGGTTATGAGATTGTGGGCCGTAGTGGCGATCGCAAGCAGTTTGCAGAGATGGTGCAAGAGTGTCGTAAGCACAACGTCGATATTTACGTCGATGCAGTGATCAATCACATGGCTGCGGGTCCTCGTAATTATCCCGCAGTTCCCTATGTGTGGAACGATTTTCATGACTGTTTTGAGCCTATAGATTACGGTGATCGTGGCAAGATTCAATTCTGCGATCTAGAAGGACTCAATGACCTCAAGACGGAATCTGAATATGTCCGCGATCGTATTGCAAACTACTTGAATGATCTTGTTTCCCTCGGAGTAAGAGGCTTTCGAATTGATGCAGCGAAGCATATACCCGCATCGGATATAGCTGCAATCATCGATCGCTTGCCGAAAGATATCTATATTTTCCAAGAAGTTATTGGAGCCTTTGGGGAGCCTGTTTCAGAGTTTGAATATGTCGGCAACGGTGATGTTACAGAGTTTAAGTACGGCAACGTTCTAGGCTCTCACTTCAAGGGACAAAGCCAGCTCAAGTACTTGAGAGACCTACGCAACTGGCAGGGGTGGCTCGATTCAAGTGATGCCATCGTCTTTACAGATAACCATGACACACAGCGAGATCGTCCCTTCTCTGTGATGTCTTTTAAGGACGATGGTGCCCGATACTTTATCGCCAATGTTTTTATGCTTGCCTATCCGTATGGCTATCCAAAAGTGATGTCGAGTTTCGCTTTTGAAGATAAGGATCAAGGTCGTCCAGAAAGTGGTGTCCATTCGGGAGCCGAATGCTTCGATGGCCAATGGATCTGCGAGCATCGCTGGCAGGGAATTGCGGCGATGGTTAAGTTCCGTAATGTCACAAGTGGTGCCTTTAGCCTCGACAATTGGTGGGATAATGGAGCTAATCAGATCGCCTTTAGCCGTGGTGATCTGGGGTTTGTCGCGATCAATGGTGGATCGTTTGGGATGAGTCAAAGGCTTCAAACCGGAATGCCAGAGGGAACCTACTGCAACGTACTCAGTGGTCAACGTTCGGATTTTAGTTGCTCTGGAGATCGGGTTGTTGTTGATCCGTCGGGGTTTGCTGATATTGTTCTATCGAGTACCAACGCCTTGGCGATCCATCGCGATAGCAAGTTGCAATCGTCTACAGAAAACTAGTCGTCAAAGACAGTCTCCAATTGATCCTGGGCCACAAATCCTTCCGTCGGTCCAGGTAGCTCCAGTTAGATTTGCACCATCTAAATTGCAATTGATGAGTTCGGCATCGGTTAGATCCGAGTTTCTTAGGTCTGTGCCTTGAAAGGAAACGGCTTCATAGCGGGCTCGCCTGAGGGTGTTGTTCCGCATGTCAGCACCTTCGAAGCTGCCTCCAGTGAAGCGACTCCCTTCCCAATCTACATCGATGAGGCTCGCGTTCGAGAAATCGTAACCGTCAAACGATTCACCTACGGTGCTGCCTGGAAATGTTTTCCACTCACCCAAAAGTTCATAGCGAAGCTCTGCGCTTACGCCCCAGAATTGATAGCTGTAAATCGTTTCTGAGTTGACGGAGTCATCGAAAATACTATTGCTGAGACCTAAGAAAATAATGCCATCGATCGCATCTGTATAGGAGTCACCGTTTTTAGGTAGAAACGGTATCTGCCCTGGCAAAGAGCGAGCTACCAGTAAAGAACCCCCAGAAGGAGGGTTAAAGCTTGTACTGATGGTGACGTCAAAGTCAGTTGGTGCCAAGCTAAATCTTCCATTAGAAAA
This sequence comes from Pseudobacteriovorax antillogorgiicola, assembly GCF_900177345.1. Classification (NCBI taxonomy): domain Bacteria; kingdom Pseudomonadati; phylum Bdellovibrionota; class Oligoflexia; order Oligoflexales; family Pseudobacteriovoracaceae; genus Pseudobacteriovorax; species Pseudobacteriovorax antillogorgiicola. Next base: position 388,021 of record NZ_FWZT01000003.1, on the reverse strand, counting down.
ATCAAGCCCCTTCATAGTGTCTCTTACATAACCCGAAAGTGATGTTTCTAAACCGTCAATATCAGTTTTGATAGCGATCAGCTCCATGTTAAGGAGATTCTGATATGTGCTGTTACTTGCATCAGTGAAAAAGACTGTCACCTGGCTACCCGATTGGATAACGTTACTCGGTTCCTGAGAAACGTTCCAGGCCCAACGAAGCTCTACCCCAGGCTCCAAATCATAGGGAAGCCGAGCGGTTTCAGACATCAGAGTGGTGGTCACGGAGAGGCTGCCGTCGATTTCCTGACCTATGTTCGAGCTCAGATAAGCACCTGTGATATTGCTAGGAACATTGGATGATTCTTCGAGAATAGGGTTTGGCTCAGGGACTTCTGTGACTTCGCTATTCTTGACTTCGGAACTGGCAACAACATCAGCTTTTGGGCTCTTAAATGTTGAGTGGTCGCAGGCTGGTAACAACGCAATTAGCGCCCAACACTGCAAATTAATTGCTAATGTAGTTCCTCTACCCAAAGCCATAAGTAACTCTAAAGATTTATTGGTTTGTGAACTATACCTATCGGTATGGAAGCCTAGAATCCTAATCTCTAAAGCTAAGGCCTCAGATATACGAGATTATAGGCAAATCTTTTCTGACGTAGATTTTGGGAAGGGATAGTTGTTAACTCCTACCCTACCTTGGAATGGACACCTGATTCTGAGTGGGGAAGGGGAGTTGGCTGAGCTTCGTCTTGCGATGGCTCATCCGTCACTTGAGTCTTTGAGTTTTTTTTTCGATATCCAAGGTATCCAAGATAGGCGAAGGCTAGGGCGAGATTTATCAAACCGAATGTTTGTGTGACCTTAGCATTAGCCCAGCTGGACGTATCCATGTAAGGGGTGACCACATCGTATGCGGAGCGGAAAAACAGACTCGATGCCAGCGTGGTCACGCGGGCGCTGTACCATAGGTCGGGACGCTTCATGATTACAGAGTAGGCAAGGGGTACCATGAGAATCGAGAATACATGGGCCGTAAACTCGGTTCGTTCCCCGTAGACAAAGCAAATATTCCAAGTGGTATATAGTACACACCATAACGTCGGGAGAGAAAAAAGAAAGTCGTTAAACTTGCTGTCACGCTCGATATACCAATCCCGAGGCTTGATGGGAATGGTGGCAGCAACGATGACCCCTACGATAGAGTTCCAGTAGTTGCCTAGGGTGACATCTTTAATGGTTGCTTCAGCTATGTTGAGCATGAGAACTGCGTATGCAACCCACATTAGCCACTTGCCCTCGAAAACGTCTAATTTCGGATGTGGACGACGATGGGCTATCCTGGCGACAAACAACAATACAGTGGGAACCAATACGGAAATGCTTTTTGCCCAGCGGAACCAGCCATCTAGGTTTGCATTCCAAAAGGGGATGGAACTCAGCATTAGGACGAATAGTACCGTAGCGCTAACCACGAATCTGCGAGCCAATTCGTGCAGTGCAAATTGCAAACCAATAAATACCACCATCGCTGGTAAGATACTAAGCAAGTCTGTTCCCATGGTAGATTCTTCCTCTTTGGTGGCATTAGACCCATTTACACGGTTACTTCGGTGTATTTTGGAGTAGCTCTTAATTGTGGCGAGTTACGCTACATAAGTCATCTTACTTATGAGCAAATTTCCTTGAGAAACATGGTGAAAACCTTGCTAAACAAGGCCTTCATCGGTTTGAAGCAGGCCATTTAAACTATAAAATTGGGTTATTATGTAAGTAATTATTGGGTGTCTGAAGCTTAGAAGCCTACATCAAGGTAATTGAAGTCCGCGATTTTGTAGGTTTTTAAATCGTTCTCTAAGTGCGATCACTTGCAAACCATGCTAAGCCGGAAGGCTGAGATGAATCAAAAAAAGGAGCGGAAACTATGAGCACTGCATTTGCGCATGTAACAACTCATGTCCATCAGCATGCTAGCTTTTGGGAAGCCTATGGCCTTGAATTGGTCATGGTCGCAGTTTGTAGCTTGGGGCTTCTAGCCCTTCGCTGGTTTCGAGATCGGCATTCAAAGTCATGATTTGGCCCGCAAGCCTGAAGCTAGAATACCGGGATGGGAACGATCGTCCGCGATATTATAGTCGTCATCAGGGCCCTTTGATGGTTCAAAAGCCTTTTTGGGATCATTCTTCGCGCACCCTTCATCATTATCTACTCCACCCTCCCGGAGGAGTTGTTGGAGGTGATCAGCTCACCATTGATGTAGCTATGGAATCGAGAGACAGGATTTTGGTGACGTCCCCTTCAGCACAGAAGGTATATCGATCAGACGGTCGAGTGGCGAAGGCTAAAACTGTGATTCACCATAGTAGCGATGGAGTATTGTTATGGTTGCCGTTGGAGACAATCCTATTTGGGGACGCCAGATTTTACAATGATGTTGAGATTCATTTGGGCCCCTCAAGCGAGCTGATGTTCTGGGATATTCTCATCTTTGGGCGGCCTAGCATTGGTGAAGCCTTCGATCAGGGTGAGCTTGTGAACCATCTAAAAGTCTATCGAGAAGGGCGTTTGATCCTTAACGATCGCCTTGCAATAGGGCCCGAATCATCGCTACTCAAGTCGCGCTTGGGCTTAGGAGGAAAAACTTGTTACGGACAGCTTTTAGCCGTCGGGCCTTCGATCGATGAGCGCTTTAGAACTTCTACAGAGGCTGAGTTAGACATAGAACCTTGGACTTATTATGAGGGGATATTTCAAACTCGATCTATTGAAGTCTGTCCATATCGTGTGCGAGATAATTTTGCATCGATATTAGGCTTTCATGCAGGGGAAGAAAACTCTGGTTTTGAAGCCCCCAGAATCTGGTCTTACTAAGAACGTGAAAAGGAGAATTCATGGAGTTGTCGCCTCGGGAACAGGACAAACTCATGTTGTTTACAGCTTCGTTATTAGCGGAGAGGCGTCTTGCAAAAGGGCTAAAGCTTAACTATCCGGAGGCGGTTGCTATGATATCTGCCTTTGTGATGGAAGGAGCGAGAGAGGGGCGCACGGTCGCACAACTGATGTCAGAAGGGCAGCAGGTCTTGAGCCGTGATCAGGTGATGCCCGGAATTGGAGAGATGATACCCGAGATTCAAATGGAGGCGACATTTCCTGATGGTACTAAATTGGTTACGATTCACAATCCGATCCAGTAAGGAGAGTCTATGATACCGGGAGAATATCAACTGGAAGATGCGCCTATCATTATAAACCAAGATCGGGCTACGCGATCCATAAACGTCGCTAACTCTGGGGATCGCCCCATTCAAGTGGGCTCTCACTATCATTTTTACGAAGTGAATCCTGCCTTGGTGTTCGATCGTGAATCTACTAAAGGCTACCGACTGGATATTCCGGCGGGAACGGGAATGCGTTTCGAACCAGGGCAAAACAGAACAGTTGATTTAGTCGCGTTTCCTGGCGGGAGTGCGGTTTTTGGCTTCGATGGCAAAGTCATGGGGCCTGTTGAGGAGGTTCGCAATGAAGACCTTAAGTCGTAAAGCGTATAGCGATATGTATGGCCCTACCACTGGTGATTGCGTGCGCCTAGGAGATACGGATCTCTGGGTGCGGGTAGAAAAGGATCACACTCGCTACGGCGAAGAAGTGAAGTTCGGCGGTGGCAAGGTGATACGTGATGGTATGGGGCAGGGCCAAGCATTGGCAAAAGATTGTATGGACACGGTGATCACCAATGCCCTCATCATTGACCACTGGGGCATAGTAAAAGCCGACATTGGGATTAAGGATGGGAATATTGCGGCTATTGGCAAGGCTGGCAATTCAGATATCCAGGGTCCCGTAGATATGAATATTGGAGCGTCTACCGAGATTATCGCTGGAGAGGGGCAGATTCTCACCGCAGGAGGGATCGATGCTCATATTCATTTTATTTGCCCGCAGCAAATCGATGAAGCCTTGGCGTCTGGTGTTACAACCATGCTTGGTGGAGGCACCGGCCCTGCAACTGGAACGAACGCGACGACGTGTACTCCTGGAGCTTGGCATATTAGCCAGATGCTGCGCAGCGTTGATCAAATTCCCCTCAATTTTGGCTTTTTGGGTAAAGGGAATTCGTCAACGCCAGAAGCTCTGGATGAGCAGGTGGAGGCAGGAGCGATTGGTCTGAAACTTCATGAAGACTGGGGCACGACACCCCAGGCGATCCGAACCTGTTTGGATACTGCAGATCGCTACGATGTTCAGGTCGCCATCCATACGGATACGCTCAATGAATCGGGCTTTGTCGATCAAACTTTAGAGGCCATGGGTGGTCGTACGATCCACACCTATCACACTGAGGGGGCTGGCGGTGGCCATGCTCCCGACATTTTAAAAGCATGTGGACTCAGTCATGTCTTGCCATCTTCAACGAATCCAACAATGCCCTATACAGTGAATACTATCGATGAGCATCTCGATATGCTGATGGTTTGTCATCACCTCGATCCAGCTATACCGGAAGATGTTGCGTTTGCAGATTCTAGAATCCGCAAGGAGACGATTGCGGCTGAAGACATCCTTCATGATCTGGGAGCTATTAGCATGATTGCCTCGGATTCTCAGGCCATGGGCCGTGTGGGTGAGGTCATCTGCCGAACATGGCAAACAGCACATAAAATGAAAGTTCAACGGGGTCGATTAGAGGGCGAACCCTTTGATGCCGATAATGAGCGCGTGAAGCGCTATATTGCCAAGTACACCATTAATCCCGCTCTGACTCATGGGATTGCCGCCTATGTCGGATCGATTGAAATTGGCAAGCTTGCCGATCTCGTGCTTTGGAATCCTGCTTTCTTTGGCGCTAAGCCTAAGATGGTTATCAAGGGTGGCACGATTGCACTTAGTGCCATGGGTGACCCCAACGCTTCCATACCTACGCCCCAGCCCGTTTATTATCGACCAATGTTTGGCTCTTTGGGGCAGGTTCCTGCCTATAACTCGCTCCATTTCGTTTCTGAGGCAAGCCTCGGACGAATGGCAACATTAGGGCTACAAAAAAAGACAGCTCCTGTGGGCAAGATCCGAGGGTTAAAGAAGAGCAATATGATCCACAATACCTATACTCCGGAAATTGATGTTGATCCCCAGACCTATCTTGTGAAAGTTGATGGTCAAATATTGACCTGTGAGCCTTTGGCTGAATTACCACTAGCGCAGCGCTATTTTCTATTCTAGGAGGGACGATGCTGGTATTTACTCGAAAACTAAAAGACAGGCAGAATGCAACTCGGTATCGCGTTTTGTTGAATCATGAAGATAGGCAGAGGACAAGACTTCGGATTGTGACCATGGAAGGCACAACTGCGGGGATTCAGCTGGCAAGGGGTGAGCGCCTAGATTGTGGCGACGTGCTCAGTACAGATGATGGTGACACATTGTTGATCGAAGGTCAGGAAGAATCTCTGTCTCAAGTTAGAAGCGATGGCATTGATCTGGCAAAGGCTTGCTATCACCTTGGGAATCGCCATGTCCCAGTACTTATTGAGGACGATGGGGTTTTCTATCGTTGCGACCATGTTTTGGATCAGATGATGGAACAACTGGGCTTTAGTGTAGAGCGATGCCAGAGGGTTTTTTCACCGGAGAGAGGCGCTTATCATAAACACTGAACCCAGCATGTTGCAAGTTCTCCGGCTTTGTAGTCCGAACCTTCCCATCGGCGGCTTTGCTTGGTCTCAAGGGCTAGAAGGAGCGACAGACATAGGTCTTATTTGCTCAGGAGAACAGTTAGACGAGTGGTGTCGCATGATGCTAGACATCATGGCGGCAAATGAAGGGGCAGTCATTTATCACACTATGATGGGTGGAGACCTGCAGGATCTTAGTGATTTGATGATAGCCAGCAAAGAAACGAGTGAACTGAAAATTGAATCTAAAAAAATGGGCTCAGCACTGAAGCGCTTGATTCGTGAAGTACACTCTGATCTCACGGTGGCCCATAATATCGAAGCCTACGAAGTGATTTATGGAGTATTAGCAAACCATCTCGGAATGCCAGTCCCGTCTAGTCTTCAGGGTTACTTTTGGGCCTGGTGCGAAAATCAAGTGCTGGCAGCAACCAGGCTTATCCCAATTGGTCATATTGCCTGTCAAAAGATTTTGTTAGGTTTGATTTCTGCAATGGATGAGGCTGTCGCAAACTCATGTGAAATACCTATTGACCAGATCGGGGCGACACTACCTGGGTTGTTCACAGCCAGTGCTCATCATGAACGTCAGTATTCTAGACTATTTCGATCATAAGGAGAATTTTATATGAGCGAACATCTTAGAGTCGGTATTGGAGGGCCCGTTGGTTCGGGCAAGACGGCGCTTATCAAGAACATGTGCGAGCGACTGCGCAATGAATTTAACTTGGCAGTTGTTACCAATGATATTTATACCAGGGAAGACGCCCAGTTTTTGATCCATCACCAAGCATTAACTGAAGATAGAATTCTTGGTGTTGAAACTGGAGGCTGTCCCCATACAGCCATTCGTGAAGATGCTTCCATGAACCTGGAAGCCATCGACACTCTATCGGATCGCTTTCCTGGTTTAGAGCTAGTTTTCGTTGAAAGTGGTGGTGATAACTTGAGCGCAACCTTTAGTCCTGATCTATCAGATCTTACCTTGTACGTCATAGACGTTGCCGCTGGTGATAAGATTCCGCGGAAAGGTGGCCCCGGTATCACTCGGTCTGACTTATTGATCATTAATAAAACGGATCTTGCTCCTCACGTTGGTGCGTCATTAGAAGTGATGGAGCGTGATGCCAAGAAGATGCGTGGAGCACGACCGTTCCTATTTACCAATCAGAAGACGGGCGAGGGTTTGGAGGATATCATCCAATTTATTAAAAAAGCAGGAATGCTCAGGGATAAACCTCAAAACTGAACCAAATGTTTAGATATTCCACCAGTACTGGATGAGGCCTTTATCTTTGCCTCATCCAATCTTTTTAAGTCCTGTGTTAAGCCATTTCCCACGTTTACGAAACTCAGATTCAACAATACTCCTTTGGCCGGTTTTATTGAAGTGGTACCGTTCACAAAGGAGGCTTAATCAGGGGAAATATTTATGACGATTAGTCGCCGAAGCTTTATCCATGGTGCAGGAGGCACTTTGGGCCTCGTCGCGAGTTCGCAAGTCTACGCTGATGCCTTTACATCTGGCGAAGCTGGCCTTGAAAATCTTAAGAAAAGCCAGATGATGTTTCAACATGGAGTTGCCTCGGGAGATCCCTTGCCGGATCGTGTCATACTTTGGACTCGTATCAGTGGTCAAGAGGGGAAGGTGGATGGAACATGGCAAGTTGCACGATTGCCAACGATGGAAGATGTGGTTGTTGAAGGTACCTTCTCCACAGATCAAAGTCGGGACTACACGGTTAAGATTGATCCCGTGTTACCAGAGCCTGGCACCACATACTACTTTCGCTTTCTTGTGAGCGGCATCGGTTCTATGATTGGCCGGACAAAAACCGCGGCAATGAATCCCCAGCAGGTTCGTTTCGCTGTAGCATCGTGTTCAAGTATCTGGTCGGGTTTTTTCAATGCCTACGATCGCATATCGGAACGCAATGACCTTGACCTAGTGATCCATTGTGGGGACTACATCTACGATTACGCCGACGAAGATGAGGAGGTTCTGATGCCTTATCATCCCGAGGATGCCAAGCGCCCCGAATCGCTTGAGGGCATGCGCCGTCGTTACTCCTACTACCGCAGAAATCCATCTTTGCAGCGGGCTCATCAGCAGCACCCCTTTGCGATTATCTGGGACAATCATGATCTTGGTATCCAGGGGGATAAAGAACTGGCAGTGCAAGCGTTTCATGAGTGGGTTCCCTGTCGTACCATGGAAGAGCAAGGAATCATCTATCGGCAGCTGAAGTTTGGTAGCCTTGTCGACTTGATGATGCTCGATACCCGCAGGATTGGGCGTGGCCAACCGATTCCCAATAGCTCAGAGCCATCGATACTAGGTGAAACACAGTACCAATGGCTCACCAATCGTTTGGCAAACTCGGATGCTGTTTGGAAGGTATTAGGCAATCAGGTTTTGATGGCTCCTCTTACTTTTTTCGGCAAGCCGGCGAGCAAAAGTTTATGGGATGGCTTTCCAAAGGACCGTGAGCGACTCTTACGGTTCGTCAAAGACCAAGGTATCAACGGTTTCCTAGCTGTCACTGGAGATGCCCATCTATCAATCGCAGCAAACTTAGACATTGACAAAGAAACGGTAGGGGTTGAATTCCTTCCTACTAGTGTCAGTCGCGGGAATGCCGATGAGGCTGTGAAAGGCTTTATTAAGCTATTTGCAGGCAGTGTTGCGAGTAGTGCCATAAAACTATTCAATAGGCACTTGCAGTATACGGAAGCAAGCTCACACGGCTATGGGATTGTCGATTTAAGTCCTGAGGCTGCTCAGATTGAGTTTTGGTATTCTCCTATCGATGACATCAGCCAGGAAGAGACTCTAGGAAAAGTCATGCGTTCTTCGCCTAAGAACCCTGGTTGGAAGGCGTTTGATGGGCAGGCGAGCAAGGGCTTAGCTAGGGAGCCTGCCCCAGAGATTAGGTCTTTAATTCAATCTGACCAATGGGGTGGCCCTCATGGGGATCACTTTGAATACCAGAACGAGTTATTTCAATCGATGAACATCCGTCGTTTGAGCCTAAGAGCTGGCGCCCGTGTAGATCAATTAGCCATCGACTACGACCAAGGAGCTATGCTTCGCTTCGGTGGTGATGGCGGGGCTTACCGAGAAATCAGCTTGAGCACCTCAGAATCCATCTCTGCGGTGGAAGTACATGCTGGCAAGAAGCATGGAAAGACCCGAGTCTTTTACTTGCGTATCGAAACCACGTTTGGCCAGGTCTTGGAGGGCGGTGAGCCCACTGATCGCAGCCAGCGTTTTGAAGCGCCTTCGGGGTGGAGCATCGTGGGGTTTGCTGGCCGTGCTTCTGATGAGCTTTATCGGCTTGGGGTCATCTTCGCACCTGAAGCAGCTCTATAGCCAGTGCGCCGGAAAACAATTACCTGGCAAGCATATGTGATCACTGTTGGTAACGTTACAGGTTGACCATTGGCTTCGTTTTTTCAACCGTAAACTCCTCTATTAGCTAGAATAGCAAGGGCCTTTTGGGGCCCGAATCAACTGACGTAGTTTAGCAAATGTAATCCCCACTCCAACATACAGCTGTAAGATAAAGAATTAATTAATTTTTTAGGCTTACATGGCGCGATATTTTTCCCTTTTTTGCCTTGACTGCTCAAAGACTTTCGTTAGAATGACGACGCTTTTGTTGGTTTTTACTCGCGAGCTGAGAGATGCTTCGAGGATGGCTGCACCCCTTGCAGCTGTTCAAAATCAAACTTCATTTTACAATTGAATATCCTTTTTTTGGGGAGCTCACACACATGAAGCTTACACTTAAGCACGTTTGGATGATGGTTATGATCAGCGTTCTTTCTGCACCCAGTTTCGCCAAGACGAAGCGTTTCCGGGCCTCGATCCTTCACTTTGTTAACGATCCAGCTAAGGTCGAAAAGGTCGAATCTAGCTACGAGTACTTCGAAGATGGACTTTTAACAGTTCGCAATGGCAAAGTCGTTTCAGTTGAACCGTACAGTAGAAAGGTTCATGGGCGTCGTGGCGTCAAAGACTACAGGGGCAAGCTAATCGTTCCTGGTTTCGTTGATACTCATATTCACTTTCCTCAAACAGAGATGATTGCTGCCTACGGCGAGCAACTTCTTGAGTGGTTGGAAACATACACATTCCCAACTGAGAAGCAGTTTGAAGATAAGGCTTACGCTGATAAGATCGCCAAGTTCTTCCTAGAGCAGCTTGTTAGCAATGGTACAACTACAGCTCTTGTTTTTGGAACAGTTCACCCACAGTCTGTCGACGCGTTGTTTGAAGCTGCGGAAACCATTAACATGAGACTCGTTGCTGGTAAGGTCATGATGAACCGCAACGCGCCCAACTACCTTCTTGATACAGCAAAATCTAGCTACGACGACAGTAAAGCACTCATCCAAAAGTGGCATGGCAAAGGTCGCAACCTCTACGCGATTACCCCTCGCTTCGCTCCAACCTCGACTCCCGAGCAACTGACGCTAGCAGGTAAACTTAAGGCTGAATTTCCTGATGTCTATGTCCACACTCACCTGTCTGAGAACCTCAATGAGATTGAATGGGTTAAATCACTATTCCCTGAGCGTGCGGGCTACCTTGATGTGTATGATCATTATGGACTTACAGGCGATAAGTCGGTTTTCGCACATAGTATCCATTTAACAGATGATGAGTGGGCTACGTTTGCGGAAACAGACTCAGTCATCTCTTTCTGCCCAACTTCCAACCTTTTCTTGGGTAGCGGCCTCTTCAAGCTTCATGTAGCTGAAAAGAACGGCGTTCGTGTTGGTCTAGGGACTGACGTAGGTGCTGGAACTAGCTTCAATCAGCTTCAAACTCTAAATGAAGCCTACAAAATCATGCAGCTACAAGGCAAAAAGCTATCAGCATTTAAAGGCCTCTACCTAGCAACTCTTGGCGGTGCTGAATCTCTTAGTATCGATCACCTCATCGGCAACTTCAAAGAAGACAAGGAAGCTGATTTCGTGGTTCTTAATTGGGATGCAACGAAGCTACAGAAGCTACGCATGAGCCGTTCAACGACTCTTGAAGATCGCTTGTTTGCTCTGATGATGCTTGGCGATGATCGCAACATCGAAGCAACCTATGTCGATGGTCGTAAGGTCTTTCAAAAGTAGACTATACCCAGCAGCTAAAAAAGCCATAGCGAAATCGCTATGGCTTTTTTGTATCCAGATTCAATCCTAGAGAGATTTTAAGAAGGCAATCACTTGAGCCCGCTCTCGCGCACTCAGACTCATAAACTGATCCCGAGAGCCCTTCGCTTCACCGCCATGCCATAGGATAGCCTGTTCAAGGCTTTTAGCGCGCCCATCATGAAGAAAGGACTCTTGGCCGAGGTCAGCAGCCAATCCAATCCCCCACAAAGGGGCGGTCCGCCATTCCTTAACACTTGCAACCGGCCCTGGAATCTGGCTCTTTAAATCTTCCCCCATATCGTGAAGAAGAAGGTCGGTATAAGGTTTGATCGTCTGCTGGCGAAGCTCAGCAAACGGATGGCGATCTCCCGTTTCAATCTCACCAACATGACACGAGGTGCATTGGATCGATTCGAAAAGCGTTTCACCAGCCATAACGTCTTTTTGGCGAAACTGCCTGCGGGGAGGAGTTCCCAGGGTTGCAAGGTAGGTTTTCAGCTTTTCTATGGTTTCATCATCGACCTCAATACCTTGCCCCTCAAGTTGTTTGAGACTCGAACTAACACCCATGTCATCTGCGAAGGCTGCTGCGATTTGATCGCGAAGCGATCCTCGGTTCGCTTTCCAACCAAATCGCCCTACGACTTGCTTGCCAGTGTCTAAGTCCTGCACGAGGCTTAAGCGGCCGGATATTCCATCGCCATCCTTATCGTCTGGGTCGGCCAGCGATGCGAGCGTAGCCTCATCAATAGCTTCGAGTAGGCCAAGGCCAATGAGTGCCGGTGGCATGAGAGTGTCAAAGGTGGACACCGATTCTTCAGCAACGATCTCAAATTCAGGTTTACTGAGCACGACTTCGCTACCATCAGGGTAGCGGATTGTTGTTTCGATCTCGCCGTTGACTATCAGGCTACCTTCTGAAGGGCCGTCGACCCTCTGTGTATTAAGGTGACTCCCATAGCGAGGATGTGGATCTTGCAGCCGCGTTTGTGAGGCTGCCAAGGGGATGACAAAGGTATGGAGAGGCTTGCCAGGCAGAGGACCGCGACCGCGACCATTTGCATTGTGGCAAGAGATACAGGAGGCCTGGTTATAGTCAGGCCCAAGCTTGCCTTTCATGGCTTCAAAGACGCCATTGCCAGCCTCAGAATGCTGACCGCTGCCAAAATCAGTGTGGTGAATCCTGCGACCTTCGACAAACGTCTGCCCATGGGGTGGGCTAAGGTTCATAGCCATCTGTTGCAGCGCCCGCTCTGGTTCGGCAGAGGTGTCTTCGGAAAGCGTGGTCAGTCCTCCCGTTAAAGCGTCTGCTGGTAATGGTGAGGATGCTTGGGCCATGGCATTGGGAACCATAAAGCCACCCTGGGTTTCCCAGGGAATCATGCCTGGAGTTCCGAGCTTCATGAGCCAGGTACGAGAATAGTAATTGGCGTCGCCTCGATCGCTTCCGACCCCTTTATTTCGGGTCAAGAAGAAACTGATTTCCATCTCCATCAAGCGACCGGGCTCGATATTTGTTTTTTCCCCCTTGGAGCGCAGAACGTAGCGATAGTGATGACGCCCATCTTGGTATTCATCACTTACGGTTTCAAAGTTTATCCCAATGAAATAGTCTGCGACTGTATTAAGCCCCGAAAAGAAAAAGCGGCCGGTCAAAGGAAGGTCGCCTTCGGAGGGATGGTCCATACTAAGGTTGAAAATGACTTCAGGCTCTGACGTACGACTCTTATCAACAACTTCCAGGGTGAAGGTGCGATTTTCAAAGTAGAATCGGGGAAAGGTTCGATAGCGATTGAAAAAGTCCTCGCGGGCATGCCTTTCCCGGACTCGCTCGCCGATGTAGGTATAAGCAATATCATTGTCAATACGGTTAGCGAATTGGTTAGTAGGTGGTAGGTTAGGGTAGAGAGGGCTGTAGACTAGAGCCTTGCTTTCCCCTTGCCCTCCTGGGGTGGTTTCGATTGCTCCTGGATCGGGAGGATTTGCTGGTGTCTCAGGTTGTTCTTGCTGGTTCTGCTGGCAAGCTAATGCCAACGTCGCTAGCATGCTCCAAGCAAGTTTCGGAAAAATCGACGCGATAGGCTTTCTCATCGTGTAACTCCATTCAGTCTCTAATTCATCGCAAGTGTATTCGCAACTATAACCAATTAAGATCTTACTAGGGCAAAGAATTTGCTGGATCGACAAGGTAGCTTGCTAGATGGCTCGATAGGGTCGCATTTTGGTGTGAGAAACGTAAAATACCGACGCCAGGTGCCTACAGTCAAAACCAGGGATTCCAACCACTAGGTTCCATCCCTGAACCACAATGAAGCTAGCAAATTGATTTAGGATTTCTCAAGTAGAAATTGAAATAGAAGAAGAATTCTGGCTCCTAAATACCTGTATTTAGTTTGATTTATGGTATCGCTCAGCTCATTGAAGGTAGCTGACGATACGGTATCTGAGTACATGCAAATAAGGATTCAACGATGTTTTTGAGCAAACTAGCCCTAGCGGTGATGGTCTGGACTTTGGCCGCTTGTAGCGAAACCTCTGGCTGGAACAATGTGATTGATTCCCATGAGCCTAAGCAGGGGGAAAGCACCCCTTCTAAAGATAATAGTGACACAACCTTAGCCTCGGAACCGGTTTCAGTAGGTGGGGCGTTTCTCGTGTGTGCGGCTGACGACAGTTTTGAAATGGAGGCCTTTGGCTGTCGTCTCGAAGATGTCACTGGAGAAAAGTTGAACAGCACTGATATCAAAGATGGTGATCTCGTTGTCAGCAATGGTACTCAAGCATACAGTGCCGTTGCCATTGAAGGTAGCGAAAGCTTTTGGCATTGGTACATTGCCGCCCCACTAGCAGACGTGTCCCTATATACCGTTCAGTATGTTGGTCAGATCGCTGATATTCTTAACGTGGAAACGGAAGTTCAGATTCAGCACCCAGAGAAACAAGTGAGTGAGGTGACTATGGAGTCACCCTATGATGACCGTCATCTTATGTTTGTTACCAGCATTGCCTACCAGGCAGGTCAAGTCCAAAATGGATTCAACAGCCTAGCTAGCGCTGACGCCTTGTGCAATCAGCATGCACTAGCGAATGGTTTACCTACCAGTTTTAAAGTAATTCTATCGACAAGCACGGTGGCTGCTGCAGAGCGCATTCGGATTCTATACCCTGTTTATAATCTTGAAGGAAACTTGATTTCAAATCCCAATCAATTTTGGACCAATCGCCATTTGGCGGCAGTGGTGGCTGATAAGATGCCTTCTTCAAGTGAAGAAGAAGAGGACGTGACCTTATTCGAAGTTTGGACTGGAACCAGCAATAGTGGTTTAGTGAAGGGAACAGAAACTTGTGCAGATTGGACAGACAACACTGCGAACGAGAAGGGTAACTTCGGAATGGCAAGCGACGCTCGTAAGTGGGTTGACGATGGCGGAAGTCGCACCTGTGAATCTAGGCTGCGCCTATATTGTTTGAGTCAGTAAAATATATCCTCTCTGTGTCTGCGCCTTAGACAGTGTCGAGAAGCCGTTAAGGAACGCCTCATTTTTGAGGCCCACCCTTCGAGACATTCCTTGTATTTATGCCATTGAGCTTTTGGTGCTGTAATTGCATTTATATAAAGCGCAATCATAAGATCATAATTGTCAAATATGTACTTTGCGCGAGGAACTTGCTCGACACCAGGGAATGAGTTATGACTCGAACGCTCAAAAGAAATCTGATCATCATCGCTTTTTTGGCTCTTCTAAGCCCAAATTTCTATTACATTTTCTTAGAAAGTTTCCCTGGGGGTCTGCTCCAAAAAATCCAATTCACTCTGCTATCTATGATGGTGTTGTTTGCCCCTCTTCTCCTGCTGCCGCTTCGTAGCTATATTTGGGTCTTACTACCTCTAGGGCTTTTGTTGCCTTTTGCGCACCTTCACCTCTACTTCATTGGTGACGCGTTACAGCCTACATCGGTCTATCGCTTCCTAAGCAGCAGTAGTCAAGATATCGAGGCCTTTGCGAGCCAGAATATGGCTCCCATTGTAGTGGGTGGGTGTTTCGCCATAGTCTTCTGGACTTGCTGTTTCTGTATTTTACATGCACCCATCGATTTAAAGTTTACTAGGCGATTTAAGATCGTGTTCTTTTCGAGCTTACTTTTTCTACAAGTATCACTTTGGGCGCAATACCAAAGTTCGCCAGATCGCTCCCTGGCTCGGGTGGATTTAGTCGAAACGATAAGCCACCAAGCGAGTCTTCGTAGCCCTGGGCTTTTTCCAACTGACGCTGTGGTGGCCGTATCGAAAGCTGGCATTCATAAATTGAGCCCCAAACGATCGTCAAGGGCAGGCCACTAAGTATGATCGGGCGCTATGGCCCCAACCGCTTTTCAGAGTAAAACTACTGCGTGAGATCTTCGAATGTATGAGCCCCGATAAGGTCCATACAGAAGAGTTTTCGCTCTGAACAATCATAGGGCACGACAAATATCCCAGGAACAATTTCAGAGTTAAGGCTGTAGGAAATTCTACCCTCTTTATGCCAATACTGAAGCCAGGGGTTAAATATTCCAAATTTTTCGCTATGGCCTTCTTGTAGTTGCTCAGCTTGTCTCTTCAGATAATGGCTAGCCTTTTCAGTAAGCTGCGGAAGAGAAGAATCTATCTCGCTTTGCTCGATGACAAACTTAGCTAGCTCTGGATTTTCCTTTGTTAGCGGTACTGCGAGAGGATTTGTAAAAGAAAGGTCAGCTGAGGTTTGATGGTTATTCTTGATCAATTCCTTGATGCTTTCGGCCAACGTAGTCTTTAGGTTCATAACTTGCCACTGATCCGGATGTGTTAGTGGCTCAAATTTAGAGTCATGGGTCAGCTCTGCTGGGCTTAAGCTCGGAGCAATACTATTTAGAATTTCATCCTTGCTCGGATCGAAGTGGACTGTATGGTATTTCGTCTCGCCAAGGTCAGCAGCAACAAAACCCATGGCAATCGTACACCAGAAGTTGCAAGAGTAGCAGGAGTAATTGATCGTACGGCGTTCCACTGATTGCTTAAAGCAGCCAGGCGCATCTTGGATGCGACGTAGTTCCTGCGTTTGCCACTCAGTGATGGCAATATTTTCAACATGTTCGTAGAGTTTGCCTGCAATCATATTGCCATGGCTTTGGATAAAATTTTTGCTGAGCCGTAGGAATTCTTCCTCCGCATCTTTCAGAAGCTTTAATTTGCGGGCTGTGAGCTGCGATTGTACCTTTAAAAGCACTCTATAGTACTGATCGCTAAGTTCGGCATAAGACTCATCATCAATGATATAATGCCTTTGCTTGCGTATGAGTCTTTGACTGGCATCTAAGGTGCTGTGGAGTCGTTGAGCATACTTTTCATAATCGTTACTATATTTTAAGATGAGATTGCGTTTGAGCTCTTCAAAGATAACTGATTTAAGGTGTTTTTTATAGTTGTTTAGATAGGCTCGATACTGGCTTTTTTCAAGATCTAAAGCCTTGATCGTGGCGTCGTTAAGATCGTAAATATAATGTTTGCCATGCTCGAATTCACTCAATCGATTATAGGCCTGTTGCTGGTGATAAGCTTGATCGATTCCAAACATAAGCTCACCAACGACGGGCACGATGCCTAGAACAGAGGCAGCCTTATCTAGACCGTTAGACTCCTCACTACCAAAAGTATCGATCATATCCATGACCCATAGAGCCACAGCTAGCTCTTCAAGCCCTGGTATTCCTTCTGTGATCTGCTCTCCAACCCGCGTCGCAGCCCGTCGCGCTATCTTGCTAGCTTTGCCGAGAGATTTCTTCCAAAGAGACTTGCTGCGTAAGAGAATCGAACTCTCTATTTCAGCCTCGCTACCAAACTCTTCAATCTGTCGTGTGATGATTGATATCTCAGCTTCTGTTTCTGTTAGCTCCGATTCAACTCTAGAATTCCAGGGGTCAGATTCTTCTGTGTTGCATATCGATGATAGGGATCTACGGACTCGACGGCCAAAGCATCCTGTGCTCGAAGCAATGGGATCAAAATCAAAATTTTTTGTAGCAACCTTACCCTCATGCATATTGAAGAACTGAGTTTCTCGGTCAATGGTTTCCAGTTCCGTTGCTTTAATATGGGCAATTGTTCGTCTCCCATCTTGCGTGAATACTACAGATTCAATTTGGAATTGGCTTCCGTTTGGAAACAAGACTTCAAACTGAGGTTGGAAGGTTTCAGTAAGAATATTGGGAGCGAAGGGTAGTTCCCGCCCACTCTTACTAACCAATTCATAGGAGATAATATCATCGGGTTGGTTGAAAAACTGAGCTGATCTGTGAAAGCTAAGGCTGCTAGTCGATGATTGAAAGGCATTATCGCCAATTATGGAGCCAATTCCAATGGAGAGACCTTCTCCCTCTTGAATACCTAGGCCACGTCTCAAGCCTTGAATCATACCGTTATCTTTCACTGCTCTGAAGACCCGGCCTTCCCTAAGAGGTAGTTTTTTAGCTCCCTTTTTTATTGAGCCAATGGACTTCTTAAGAGCCTTTCTACTGGCTAGGGATCCATCTGGAATCTCGTTGGTACGAAGGAGAGTATTGATATCTCGACTATCTTTGGTATAGGTCTTGATAGCAGTACGTTCACTATTAGATAGACGGTTGGCACGTAGCTTTGCTCCATCGAAGTCATAGGGCAGAACTTCATTTTTTAGGTATATTTCATTGGCTTCTGCAGCACTGGTATCCCTTAGAAACTGAAGATGGGAAATGTCGTCATTTGAAATAGTCGTTCCTGGTTGGTGAAAGACCTTGAAGCCATCAATCATGGTTGATGGCTGCTGAGCGATAGAGGATTCCGCCCATGCGAACAAAGAAATGGTTACAATAAATAATAGGCGCAAGGTTCTTCTCCCCTCTACATGTCTGTAAATAGCTGGCTTGGTTTTAGCGAAAGTATCATTCGCTTCTTGGAATACGGTACTGGGCCAAGCTATCACAGAAATAAACGAAGTCAATAGATAAAATGGTTAGTTTTATTTATCAGGTCTTGAATCAGATCAAAGGCTGCAATCTCGAAATAAGCTATTGAATAAGGTCTTTGCTAAATTGAACGGAAGTTTAACATTCAAGATTAGATTAGGAAATAGTTCCTACGCTCAGGCCCTTGGTATCGGATTCGCTGCTTATGGTGGTATCAGTAGCTATTTTAATCGCCTGCTTGGTGATCTCCAGAGGCATAAGCTCTTCGAGAGGAATGTGGATAAAACCGCATTTAAGTGAAGGGTTAACTGTTTTTCTATGGTGGAGAAGATGAAAAAACACAGCGTTACAAACATAGGTACCAGCTGAATAAGAGACTTCACTTGAGATCCTCTCTTTTTCTAGATGCTGATGGATCTTCTTGATGGGAAGTGAAGTATGAATTGCAAGGGGAGCTTCTGCAATAAGGGGCTCATCGATCGGTTGTTGGCCAAACTCATCAGGTATGCGGGCATCAATTAAGTTGAGTGCAATTCTTTCTAAGGAGATCGAAGAACGGTTGGCTGCTAAGCCGAGTGCTATTACTGTGTGGTAGCTGTTTTTTTCGAGCTGGTGCAACAAGATCTGGGCTGCTTCTTTAAAGCCTACAGGAAGCACGAGAAAGTCATATCCATTCTCCGCGGCCACATGTGCTGCAACTTCAGCCGAAGGGTTTGATTTGTGATTTGCAAATGGTTGAAAGCCGGTTAAGAGAACTTGGTCTGAAGTTTGAGTCATATTCTTGCCTTGTCGACGATTTACAATCCTTAGCCCTCTTCCGTGGGCTGAAACTTGATTAGCTCTAGGCTACTCCATAAATCAAGCTTTAGACATCCGTTGGGAAAAAAAAGTATTCGATATAGGTGCCAGTCTCAAGTTGCTAAGTCTTTAAGCTAGGAATCACGTCACGATCAGTTCTGCTTTCTATCGTGCCCAAGAGTGCAACGACTGCAAAGGATCAGGCTGTTTCGAGACTTTCCCGCCAGTAAAATATAATTATGTAAAGAAATGCAATATTTTGCGGGTTATCCGTTCCTAACTGTACACAAACCTGTGTAGAGCAGCAACTTTGCTAGCTATAGAATACGCAGACTTGAATGGAGAGAGGTTTGTGTCAATATTGACGTATTAAGTGATATTATGTAGTATAGCCCAGCCCGCAAGGTGCGGTTCAATGGCCAGCTAAAAAGGAAAGTGATATTTAATGCTTAAATCCATCAGCCTTCTAATAGTTTTAGTATTATCTGCCTCTTGTGACGAGTCTAGCAAGAAAAAGGATCCATATACAGACATCTACTTTGTTCACGGTGATGTTTCGCTACTTTACCAGGGATACGCCACGGATAGAGGGTCGTTTATCAATCTGTCAGAGGTCGACAGCTTCAATAATTATTCGATAGCCAGCTTATCAGCCATGTTTGAACGAACCGAAAAGGCTGAAGTTGATGAGGTTGAATCTCAAGAAGATCTGGAAAATCAGAATAGTACTTCGAGAGAGGGATCCGAAGCGAAACTAAACAACTTCACGTTTATCGCTGAAGATGAAGGAGTCTATATTTATAAAGACTTGAATAACAGTTTCCCACTAAGTTTTGTTTTCAGAGCAACTGATGGAAAGTTAAACCTCATAGCTTTGAAAGATTCTTCGGGTGAGCAGCAATCCTTAGATATGGTTCACTACAGTCTCGCTGAAGACAAGCGTCTCATGAGCTTTATGTTTGAGTTTAATGATCCAAAAAGGGGAAAAGGCCTTATAGCAGCATACTTTTCAAAGAATACCCAAGAGACTCCCTGGAGTGTTGAAAAAAAGAAAGACTATGCCTATATCCAGGGCGATGGAGTAGCCGTTGGCTGGCAAAAAGATTTGAACCTAGACATCTGCGGACCTGAAGCATTGATGAATCAGGATCTTGTTGTCAGCTCGATGAAAGAGTGGGAAGTCTTAGGAGAGGAAGGTAAGGTTGGTGGTCTTTCATATAATATTTCCGTCAATAACAATCCTCCTCCTTTTAGTGACGTCAATACGAACTGTATATACTACAGCCGCGGCTATCGATTTGAAGATCAGGATGGAACTGTTGTATTAGGGTTAGCCTTTCCAAGAATCTCAATGACTGATCCAGAGATCCTATCTGCAAGTCTAATAATGCTTCCTGACTCTTTTATAAAAGCAAGGGAAGAATTCGGTTCTGACCTCGACCCCGCCGATACCCTAACCCATGAACTTGGTCATGTCTTAGGGCTTGGCCATGAGTTTAAGCGTAATCTTTTAGGAAATACAAAGTATCCATCTATCATGGGCTACGAAGACGTTTCTGAAGTCACAGAACGGGATGTTGAGGCAATATTAGCTTTGTACCCAATAGAAGTACTGCCAAAAGAAGATCCGAAGGTGGTATTAGGCGAGACTAGTCTGAATTTCAACATCGATGCATTTAAGCTCGATTCAGAAGACCTTTATGTGGCCGCGACTAATGTAAATGATGAGGCAGTGTGTAGCTTTAGTGTCAAGCTTGATTCAGATTCAAGAATCATCTTTTCAGATGTCTATGTAGAATATGGATCTGATGATAAATGTATCGCTCCAGGTCAAAAGGTTTACATCACTGGAGTGTCAAGTAACTATGGTGATGAGTTGAATAACACGTTCTACGCGACTTTCTCTGGAGTTTTGTCAAACAGAGTGATTCCTCCACCTTCTGAGGCAAACTTTCGAATCGAAGGCAAGAATAATGTATCAGGCTACGCTGTAGAAATTACGAATCTGTCAAACACGGCAAGGGTAAGCAGCAGTTTCGAATTAGGTATCATTGACAGCAATGGTCTTCTTGTAGAAACGCAATCAGTGTATATGAGCTTAAACCCCGGAGAAACGGACACGCGCTTATTTAGAGGAAAAAATTATCCTGATTCATATAAAGTCATCGCTCTCGATGAGTTCCGCTAGAAAAGAATGATAGTGTAGAGCTTGTGGGGGATATTTAGTCCGAAAAAGTGTCTGGTAGGTGCAGTTCTTTCCGGCTGCACCTCTCGCTTTCGTATCACTACTGTCCCAAAACAGCTTGATATTGAGGTTCTTGTTTTTCAAGTTTAGCCTTAAGAATATTGGCAGCTTTCATATACCCTCCTTCGCCACCATCGATAAAATGAATATGGTTGACTGCAGAGAAAACCATACAAGTCATCAGGGCGGTGTCGGACATGTGAAGACCAAAGCTAATCTTTCCTTGCTGCTCCATGATTTCCAACGTTCGTCGCAAGCCATTTATTTCGATGGGAGAAAGGTCTACGACCATTCGCAGGAGGCCATCATATTTTCTGTAGTCGCTACTATGCGTCATGTCCTGGCGATATCGATTAAAATCAATCTCACCCTTTTTTACGTTGAAAAAGTGGATCATGAACTTGACGACTTGATGTAGGACAAGGCAACGCCAGGCATAGAGCTTTTGAATCAGAGTATTGTTCGACTGACATTTAAGCATGCACTCTGTTCTTAGCTGGTCAAAGCTGCTGATAAGTTTAAAATCATCAACTTTCACGGGACGGTTCTGCTCCGCTGAATAGAAGTTTTTTGTCAAAAGCCCGATCTCTTCGTATATCGCTTGTTGCTCGGATTCCGTTCGGCCATTGTTCTTGATGATCAGCGTCGTTATTTTACCGCTGTGGGATGGAATCGGCTGCCAACGGCAGAATATATTAGAGAACTTGAAGCTTGAAGATTCGTCTTCAGCCAGATGTATTTGGTTGTGAGCGTATTGATCTTTTAGCTCACGTTCAGCCCATTCTAAGCCATTACCGCGAAAATAGCCCTGAACACCGCGACCGTTGAGAAACTTAGCAACCTGGACTTGAACTCCAGCTGCTTTGAAATCCTGGCTGCTGAAGGCTGCGAGACGAAGCTCTAAGTCTAAGGTTCTGCGTACAAACCGAGAGTAGGCGCGCAATCTTTTGAGGGCCTGCTCGACGATCTCTTGAGGAACGGCAACGAATGCACCATCACCGCCGAAAGAGTAGGGAATGATCTTCGGAGCACATTTGACCACCTGTGATATACATCCAGCAGCGATCAAGTTAACGTCCTTATACCGCCCAAGGGCTATATGATCGGTGGATGACTTTAAATCAGCCACGATCAGCGTCCAGCTATCTGGGAGAGGCTGGTAGTGCTTAGGGTTTTTAAACTGGTCAAATTCAGAAAAGCTCGGCATTTGCTCAAAAAAGTTCAGCATGGTGTAGATCTCCTTCGGTGTACATTACGCAGTCGGTGTTAGGAGCATTGCCGCTGAATCAAAAATTCAATCAAAGAGGGATTTCTGTGGACCTTCTATTTAAGTTGTTCAAACAACAAATAAAAATAATCTGAACAGAAGCCACATTTTTGTTAGTTCGGGCGCATTTGTGCGTTTGTACCAGCGAACGCCACTGTTTTTGTAAAAGTGCCATGGGAAAGTCCTGATTTAATGGGATAAAGAATGGCGAAGACTCGAATGCAAAAATAGCACGAACAGGATAAACCCTTTGGATAGAGAAAACTTCTTGTCTTATTTGCGCCTATATGCCATACCAATGAGTCTTGATCCATTAGTCAGGAGCGGTGTTTTGAAACTCATAGCGCATCTACCCTTGTTTGCCTTACTACTAGGCTTGTTTAATCTAGTTGCTCTAAGCCCTTTGGGTGACAGCTATAGCCTCGACCAAACTCTAGTGAGCTGGCAGCTGGTATCTGGCGCTGCGTTAGAGCTAAGTTTGGGGACTGTTCTTGTGATGGCAGGCGTTGTCTGTTTGTTCTTTGAACTGGCAAAAGCAACCCGCACGTCTTCGGCAGCAATAGTCGATCACAGTCTTTCGACACTGGTCTTTGTGGGATTTCTTCTTGAACTGCTATTGGTTCCTGAACTGGGACACAGTAGTTTTCTCATTGTCACCGGACTTTCATTATTAGACTTGGTGTCAGGCTTTACGATTTCCATTGCAACGGCACGGCGTGATTTTGCAGTGGACCGCCCCTAAGCTTCTAGCGAAGTAGGGGAGGGGCATGTTTCAGCAAGGTCTTGGTGAACTTTGCTCCTACCTCCGACTGTAGCTGCCAGGAATGCCAGTAAAGATCCAATGGGAGATTTCTCCCTGGAGCTAGATCAACTAGGCTACCATCGGCAAACTTTTCCTCTACCTGCGACTTAGCCAGAAGGCCATAACCCAGTCCTGCGGTGATAAATCGCTCGTACTCAGCCAGTGCTGGAATCACATGCAAGGGCGGCGTTTCCAGAGTAATCCTAAATTTCTTAGCTAGAAAGTCATGAAGCATGTGATCCTTGTCGTCAAATATGACCCCAGGAGCTTTGAGAAGTGATTTTTGGCCCACTCCTTTCGTGAACCACTTGTCAGCAAAGTCCGGTGTAGCAGTGAGATAGAAGGTCATGGTGCCGAGTTTCTCTACCTGGCACCCTTGTAACGGGGTATGCCGCGCGCTCACGCAACCGAAGACACGACCTGCCTTAAGGTGCTCATGGGTTAGCTCCTGATCCTCGGCTAGGACTTCTAGGACGATATTTTCGTCTTGTAGAAACTGCCCCATAGCTTCGATGAACCAGAGAGCTAAACTATCCCGATTGATAGCCACTGATAGATGAGTGAACGCACGGGGGCCCTTAGGATCAATCTGCTCTTTGAGTTCACTTTCAAGAAGGTTTACTTTCATAAAATGAGCCATCAGAAGGCGGCCTAGCTCGGTGGGAGTCGGCGGCGACGATCTGATCAGCAGTGGTCGGCCCACATCCTCTTCTAGCTGCCGGACCCGTTGGGAAACAGCGGACTGGGTGATGTGCAGGTGTTTGGCCGCATGATCAAAACCACCCTTATGAATGACCGATGCCATAGCAGCTAGTAACTTATAATCATACATATTTTTCCTCCATCATAAGAAATTCTTATGAAGAATAAAATGAATTAATTTTACTTATCAAGCATTATTACCGAATATCCGATTCCTAACCTAGAGCAGCGAGGATGTAGCGATGCTTAAAGAAACAATGTGGCAAGCGATTGGATCTGGATTTTTGATGCAAATGGGAATCATAATGTCTCTAGGCATGCAGAATCTTTATGTCATTAAGAAAGGCATTCGCAAGGAATATCCCTTTTGGGTGGCGCTAACCTGCGTGGCCTGTGAGGTGATTCTAGTGGTGCTAGGTGTTGTTGGAGCAGGGGCTCTGCTGAAACTCGCTCCAGGTATGGAAGGCTATTTGATGGTGGCCGCTGCTGGCTTTCTTCTCGTTTATGGGGGGCGCTCACTTTATCAAGCCATATGGGGCGAGAAAGTTGCGTTGGAGAACCCGGTGAACGACCGTCCGGCTACATTGGTAGGATCGATACTCGCAGCCATTGGCTTCAGCTTGCTGAACCCGCAGGCGATTTTTGAATCTATCATTTTCTTTGGTGGGATGGCCCCTAAGTTTGGTGAAAGTGCTCCATACTTTCTCGTGGGTGCGGTGATGGCATCTTTCGTCTGGCTGTTTTCCCTGGCGAGCGTAACGACCTTTGCGATTCCTCAGCAGCCGTCTCGCAAGACCATGCGAATTTTAGAGGCGACCAGTGGCGGCATCCTGATGACCATTGGGGTTGGGTTAATAGTTTAGGGCTAAGTCTCTTTAATACTAACGATTTGGCCGATATGCAGGGCGATGCAACGACATTCGGCTATGACCAGGGTCTATACAGGCCCTGGTTTTTTAATAGGCTAAAATTAAAGCAAATTTTAATATAGGGCTCTGGAATGGGCTTTGCTTCTCTCTATTCACTAGAGATGAACGAACTTGGGGACAATATGCTGGCTGCATTGCTTGTGTTATTTGCTGTGATGATAGGCTGCGGCAGCGGCAAGTTCGATGATTATCAAGAGCCGGGAAGCAGTCCGTTGGCAGCCCAGTCGGAGTCTGATGATATCAAAGCCTGCAAAGACTGTTTGCAGATTCGGGACGGCATTTATCGAGGTCAGTCGGGACAATCTTTAGAGCTTAGGGAAGGGCTCTATCGGTGGAATCATCTACAAGGGAATATACTATTCCAAGAGCAAGGGATTTATCTCGTCAGCGATGATAAGCTGATCTTAGCCGCAGCTTCGATCTCATGCTCTAGTGACGATGCCGTAACAACGTTAGACTTAGCTGCTATAAACAATCGGGCAGAGGCCCTGTTTGCAGGGTTTCTAGGCCTGCAAGCAACTCCTCAAGACCTTAGTCAGCGAAGCAAAGGGCTTGAGGTCCTGCCTCCCCATAAAGGTGAGCCATCCAGCCTAGTCATTGCAGGCGAATTATTTCAATTCCGCACCGAGTCTAGGAGTCTCTCTTCTGAGGAGGTAGACTCCTGTGACGATGTGGTAGCTGCACTGTCTGGGCTTGCATTGGAGCAAGTCTATCTTGCCCCAGAGCGAGATTACCAGCCGGAGCGGTTCTATCCTGTTCAAGTGGAGTTTGACCAAGCGCGGTATATTCGTGTCCCTGATCGGGCTGTAATAGGCCGTGGCGCAGCCGGAGCAGATTGGTTAAGCCTGCAAATGGTAGGTGCTGAAGCCTCAAATTTTGTTCAGTATTGCTATCAGGGAGATGGCAGCTTCGAGACTTTGGGTACTGAAGCGCCTCTTTCGGACCGGCGTTCTTATGGTGGGCCTACATGGGATTCCTGTAGCCTCGCTTCTGGAGCATCGGATGGAGCACAGCCCCTTATGGTAAGTGGGATATCTGAAATCTCAGCCAAAATTGAAGGCCCAGGAGTACAGGAAGACCTACAAGAGCTATCGGAGTTAATGGTGATACTTGATACGGTCATTCAATTGGAAAAGCCAATCAGCCTTTAATCCCCCGCCTATGAGCTTTTTCGAAGGAAAGAGTTTTTAGCAAGATCTCGAAAGCTTCCCAGCCTTTGCGCCTTCTCGATCCAAGATGCGGCTTTCAGTCGATCAAAAAACTGCTGGCAGGCTAACTCAGTGTCATCGTCTTGCTGGCGCTGGGCTTGAATGTAACTCAAAAGAGGGAGCCAGTAAATTCTATGGGAGTTGAGTAGACTCGCCTCACGACTGCGATAGAGCCAGTAGGCTTGATCGTAATCGCCTTGATCGAGGAGGATAAGAAGCTCAACAAGATCGAACTCAAGTTGGATGGCTACTGGTAGCTCGTCTCTTACAATGGAGTCAAGAAGCTGTTGAGCGTCAGCACTCTTGCCTTCGAGGAGCAAAATTCTAGCGAATTTAGCATCCAGGACCGCTTCGATCACCGGATGGTTGCCTTGGCTCGCGTATTGACGACTGATGCTCAGGTGGTGGCGAGCTTGAAATGAATCACCCTGGAGCAGGTAGCTTTCCACCAGCAGAGCGTGACACACGGCGATCTTGTTCAATCGGCCGCTTATCTTAGCCTCACGATCAAAAAGCTCTAGAGCTAGATCGAGCGCTGATATTGATTCACCGATATTTCCTAAATAACGGAACGCTGATCCTAGATTGGTGAGAACCTTGCCAGAGATGTTGGCAATGGACTTCTCTTGGGTGCTTTGCAGAACTTCGTATAGTTTCTCGATCGCCAAAGGGACGTCGTCTTGCAAAAGGATTCGCGCGACGATTGACTTTGATTCCCAAAATTCCTCTTCATCGCGTTTATCGGGAGCCAGGCGAATTGCTTGTTCCGCTAGCATCTGGGCTTGCCTTATATCGAGGTTATGAAGCGTACTGATTGCCTGTGCGTTTAACTCGTGAGCTTGGCTTTCGGGTTGGGGGGCAGATCTCATAGCACTCGACTTGGGTTGGACGACCAGGCTCATACTAATACTGCTAAGAGAACATCTCAAGTAATCCGCTAGAGCTTGAGCGTCGTATCGAGGAACTTTGATACCCGGTTCATGAAGCCAACGTCGCAGCAGGTTAAGATCAATGCCGACTTCATGAGCAATCTGACCTCTTTTCAGGTTTTGCTTGCTGATGAGGTGGTTGATACGATCGCAATGTAGGGTTACAAAATCATTTTGCATGGGATCGTCCCTGGTTTCTTCAGGACCTGTTTATACTCTCTCATTATTTATCACCAATAATTGAAAGTCTGTCAGTAGCTATTCCATGACACCACGACAAAAGCTTTCCACCATGAGCATTAGTCAATAACCTAAGTGCTCATTATGACTAATTTTGACCCGGGGTTTTGCGATAAATAGGATTTAAAAGGCCCGATGGTGCTAGCTTTCGGCAAATTTAGGAAAATCTTATAGACTTGGACTAAAGAAAAAGCGGTTGGTCCCGATAATATTGATATTGATTATCATTATGATAATTGCTAGGCTCTATTATACAAGAACTCGGGAGATGCTATGATTACAATTAAGCAATTTTTTCAGCTGCTTCGCGAAGCCAAGCAGGCCGATTGCCCCTGTTGTCAATTGGTTGTATCCAAGGAAACAAAGAGAAGTCCCGAAGCTCCCGTGGCTCCTTGCCAAGAAGCTTCCCAGCCTTAGCCCCCAGTAAGGCTTTCACTTATGGAGCAAAGACGTTAGACTGATCTCTGGTTTGAATAATGGAGGTTCCAGTGGAACTAAAGCCTGATGATCTTTTTGCTTTGGCTAACCAAAAAATGCCCTTTGGCAAGTTCGAGGGAAGGCCTTTGATCGACCTTCCCGAGCCCTATGTCTTATGGTTATCAAATCAAGGGCCCATCAAAGGCCGCTTCAAAGAGCTCATCGAACAGCTTTGTGCGATCAAGGTCAATGGACTCGAACACCTCATCCAACCACTTAAGGGTAAATCTCCTCCGAGGCAACAATCCTGAGACCCTCTAACTGGCTATAGGGAACCCTAACTCAGTCCAGGCAAGCATGCCGTCCTTGAGATTGGCAACCTTCTCAAAGCCCGCTTTTTGCAACGCAAGGCTAGCGAGTGCCGATCGTCGACCGCTGCGGCAAACTGTGACTATGGCCTTGTCTTTCGATAGCTTGCTCATAGAGTCTTCCAATTGTCCCAATGGGATGTGTAGGGCCTGTGGCAAATGCCCCAGTTCGTTGTTGAACTCATCATCATCGCGGACATCGACGACGACCACTTGATCGAGGTTGTTGGCGAGCCACTGAGGGTCAATCTGCAAGATTCCACCAAAGTTGTGCTCCAATGGAGCCCACTGAGGAACCGTCTCTTCCTGGCCTTCAATCCGACCAGAATTCAAGTTTGCGGGTAAGGCCATCGCGATTTTCTTAGGATGAGGAAGCTTCATATGCTTCATATATCCGACGAAGTCTTTTTCGCTAGCAGCTCCACCGATGCGTGGATTGAAAGCTTTTTCCTCACCAATCGAGCTGCTACAGCGGCCGTTATAATCATGACCCGGGTAAACCAGGCAGTGTTCAGGGAGAGTAAACAACTGATTTTGAATGGATTGATAGAGCTTGGCTGGATCACCACCCTGAAAGTCTGTGCGGCCGCAGCCGCGGATAAGTAGGCTGTCGCCAGTGAAAACCCTGGATTGATCATCGAGAACGAAGCTCACACAGCCATCGGTATGACCCGGAGTTTCTAAGACCTTTAAAGAGTGTTTGCCAAAGGTAATGGTCTCACCATTGTCAAAAAGATTGTCAACATTATTGACCCGATTGGCAGAACCCAATCCGATCTTACAGCCGAAGGCTTCCTTGAGTTGCCAAGAGCCGGTAATGTGATCAGCGTGACAATGGGTATCGAGGCTGTAAATCAGTTTGATGCCCAATTCACGGATTAAAGCAGCATCACGTCGATGCATCTCAACCACGGGATCGATGATCACTCCGTCCTTGCTGGCTTCATCTGCCAATAAATAGGTGTACGTGGACGATTCTTGCTCAAATAGCTGGCGAAATATCATAGTGTCGACTCCCAAAAATGCGATACTGCTCAATAAAATGACAGCTGCCAAATCATGCCAAAGCCTGAAAGTGATGAATTGGTAGCTTTAAAATACACCCGAGACCACCGAAAAGACTAGCGGAACTAGTATGATTGGTAAAGATTTAGGTCGGGGTGCTTAGGGTAAATATGTATTCGTCCGAATTAAGAGTTAAGCTTTTCTTCCGATGGTGTAAGTATGAGACTAAGTCAGGCACAAATCGATGAGTTCTACGAAATCGGATTTCTGGTCTTGGAAAATCTCTTTCACCCTGAAGAGATCGATCAGATTGGAAAATCTTTTGATATCATTGCCAAACTTGCCAGTCGCCGTAAAACGACTTTCCACATGAATGGGACGCAGTTTGTTGTAAATGGCGACCGGATTGATCGGGTTGTCTGGTGTGCAGGAGTGCAGCCTCAGTTGCTTGAGTTCGCTCACTCCAAACGACTCTTGGGTCCTGTATCTCAAATTCTTGGTTCCCAGCAGATTAGTCAACTGATCTGCCAGGCCCACTTTAAATTTCCAAAGGATGGTGTGGCGTTTCCCTGGCATCAAGATAGCGAACATCGGAAGTTCGGCTCTGAGTATTGGTCGGATATCAATGGTTTGGGTAGCTACGTTCAATGTCTGCTAGCAGTCGATGATGTGACACCTGAAAATGGTCCCGTTCACTTTGTTCCTCGTAGTTGCCAGCAAGGCCATCTTTACCTAGAGAAGCATCCTGAGCAGCGCGAGTCATTTCAAAAGGGCGCCTACACGACTCCAGAGTTGAAGGCTGGTTCCTTGGTTTTGTTTGGTCCTTATACTGTTCACGGCAGTCAAGCAAACAGTTCTCTAAAGCCCCGCAGGGTGTTTATTAACGGCTTCTGCTACCCTGGAGCCAATCGATTCTCTTATCCTGGGTGCGATACTGGTCTGATGATAGACGTTCCTCAATCCTAGAGGCCGGTAATAGCCACTACATTCTTAGTTCTTCTCTAGAATTCCAAAAAGGCAACTCTAGTCCCTCGATCACCTAGTGCTTAGTCACATTGGATTCTCAGCTAGGCGTCGAGGAATGATTGAGGAGATAGTACTCCCGTACAGCGACGATTGAGAGACGAAGACAACAACGCTGAGGATTCAATGTGACTAAGCACTAGGTAGGAATTTCCTCTATGAGGTCCACTCCGTCACCGATGAGCCGTGTGGGAGGCCTTAGAGTGATACCAAAGATGTTCGTGACATTGTTGATGCTCATAGCGGCGTCTGGATATGGGAGTCCGCAAACCTATGTCTGGGAAGCAGAGCAGCCAGCGAAGATGGTTTTGAAGGATCATGTTTGGCGTTATATTCATGGTGGTCGCGACATTGACATTAAGAAAATTGTGTCGGGAGAGCAGCCGGTATCCTTTGAACCCATACCCCACAACCATTACGTGGCACCTGATCAGCCCAATCAGGCTGCGGTTTTAAAAATTGAGATCTTAAACCCCACCGACACCATTCAGCTTCGAACGCTCATGGTTCAGGCAAATGGTTCCCAAACTTTAGAGATCTACACTCGGCCACCATCTGGAGATGTCCGGCAGTACTGGATGGGCCTTGCATCCACCAACATGAGTTTCTTCCCGAGAGCCCAGATCGTGCTCCAACCTGGCCTTAATACTGTGTTTATCAATAGTCCTGTTTTCAACTATCTTCCCCTTTGGATCGGAACAGATGTTCAAATGGATCGTCTGGTGGAGCGGCAGATATTTTTTATTTCAAGTCTGTTTGGTGCATCTCTAGTGATGACATTAGGAGCTGGTTTAGTTGTTTTATTGTTTCGTGATCCGCTCATGTTTTGGTACTGGATTTATGCGATGTCGACATCTTTGATGTTCTTTCTTCAGCCAAACATGCCAGTATTGTTTGATACGAACATATTTCGCATCTTCGATATGAACTATGCCCATGTTATGAATCTTTCGATCATCATTGAATTGATTGCGACTTTAAGTTTTATCTCTCAATACTTAACCCTAAAAACCTATAGCCCAAAAGTCCATAAGATGGCAACAGGCTACACTATTGTGATGTGCTTGATCGTAGCCACTGTTCCAGTTGGCTTTGATGTCTTTCGTTGGATTGTTATGTCCTACATTGTCTTTATCACAGGCCTATTCATCTATAGTATGTTTAAGGGTAATCCAAATGCAAAAAAAGGAGCTTTTTCTTGGGGATTTTATGTGATGGGGTTGGTCTTTATCACGGCTTTCCAGAGTGAAAACCTGCTGCTCGGGCTAAATCTTGGCTGGACTTGCTTTCTTGTCGAGATGGTGATGTTTGGTTTCTTAAGTCTCTATAAAATCTATCGCAAGACATTGGTCATGGACCAAGAAAAGCAACACAGTTTTTCGCAGCTCAAGAAGTTGGTTTACCCATCCCAGTTACTGCAAATGCGAAAGGGTAGCCTTCTGGAAGAAACCATGCCCATCGGCAAGGGCTGTGGAGCTGTTTTATGTCTCGATATTGAAAATAGTTCGAAGATAGATCACGAGAAGAATCATCTATTTTTTAAGGAATTTTTGCTTAAATCACAGCTACTGATGAGTGAGGGTATCGATTTTAAGGGGGAGCGTTGCCAAGGATTTAGAATCAAGGAAATGGGCGACGGTTTTCTATGTTCATTTGGTTTTCCTTTCGAAGTCTCTCAAAATGAGGCTGGTAAGGTAGCTTTAGAGTTTGCGTTGCACTTTGAACAGATTCTTAACGATTGCGCTGACAAGTACTTGAGTGTTGACGTTAGCTGTGGAATCGGAATTTCCCTAGGAGAGATTGGCGGCTTCTTTCCCAACGCGGGTATTCAGCAGTACGATCTTTACGGTAAGCCACTGATCAAAGCGACTCGCTTTCAAGCAATGCGGAAAACTATCAAAGCAGATTTTAGCTTAGCGGGAAGCCTGTTTGTAATTGAAAAGGCTGTTTACGATCAGCTTCCCAACAATATGCAGAACGAATTTCGCAGAATTGATCCCAGAGGTTTGTCGCGAAGTATCAGAGATCACGACCCTAAAGAGGCTATATACATCAAAAGTAGCTACCATAGAGTGGTGAAGCGGGTTGTTTAGAAAGGATTCTAGTCCATGGGTAAATTAATTGGTTTGGCTTTGATCCTGCTACTGATCGCTGATTCAGCAGCAGCCTGGGGGGCTCGTGGACACCACATTATTAGCGTCGTTGCAGCAAGACTTCTAGCAGAAGACGTTCGAACTCGCGAAACACTAGGACTTCAGCTACTTGAAAAAGAATATCTTGTATCTCATGTTTCCAATCTGCCAGATGTCTCTTGGAGAAACGGTGATCCCGAGATCAAAAACAAAAACTGGCCAACCCATTTCGTCGACATCGAATATCTCGCTGATCCCAAGCAAAAACTCGACGTCAAGCTGCTTCCCCGAACCATGGCAGAGTTTAAAAAGGCCATATCGACTAACTGTAAGCAGAAGTCTCCTTGTCCTAGTGGCGAAGCTTGGCCAGAGAAGCTGCGAACAGCTGGCCATCTTTCTCTTCGGATTGAGCAGTTGAGCGATCGCTTGCTTGATAGTTTTAAAAATCTGGCAAGGAAGCGGGGAAAAGGGGAGTTTCCCCGTGAAGCTACCGCTACTGTGGATGAGATTCTGGTTCGCATTGGTCTATTATCCCATTTTGTAGGGGATATCAGCAACCCACTACATACATCGATCAATTACAACGGCCAATTGAGTCAGCAGGCAGGCATCCATTCCTACTTCGAGGAGCATGTCGTCAATGCCTTAGATTTAGATTTGATACAAAAGGTATTTAAACAAGTTCGGAACAGCAAGCCTTTTGAGTCACAGATCAAAGACCGCCATCAACCCAAGGACACCTTGGATATCATTCATGCATATGGAATCGAATCTCACAAAAGTTTAGAGATGCTCTTAGGGATCGATAGGAAATATTCCATTTTAGAGCTATCAGGTCCTATGAAAAGGAGTAAACGGCGTCCTGCACACGAGGTCGCCAAGCACTATGAAGCCTATACTGTACAACAGCTATCCCTTGCAAGCGACGTATTGAAGCATCTGATTCTGGAGGCTTGGCTAAAGGCAGGACAGCCATCTTTAGCGGGATATCGATCTTATTTTTTCCCCTTGGATGTCGATTATATTCCTGCTGACTATTTGAAATAAGGTACGTAGTATGCTTGCACTATGATATCAGTTAAAACTTGCTAACCTAATTAGTTTTGCTTTAACCTAGGAGTCGATATCATTGATTTCATAAAACTTGCTCAATAGACTGTTTAATCTATGCTGCATCTAAGTCTATTCCTTTTGTTGTTCTGTTGCTGCAATGCCCACGGCTCAACTCAATCACTCACCTTTGCACTACCGTTTGAGGATGTTTCAAGTATTAAGATTTATGGCAAGAGATTTTCGTCTTTTTATGAAAGCGTTTTCAGTCCAATTAATCGTGACGTCAAGTTTGTCTATTACCCTAGCAAACGATCGCTTCAGATTGCCGATTCCGGCGTAATTGATGGCGAGGCTGCTAGGCTTGCCGGCCTACTTGAGTATGGTATGGTTCAGAATCTGATTCGTATAGAACCGCCTATCACCGAGGTTCAAACGCGGGTCTTTGGTGAAACCAATCATCCCCCGATCAAGGATTGGCAAGCTTTAGCCAAAATGGGGGGGCGGGTTGGCTTACAGCGTGGCATGGTCATTTGGGCTGCGAGAGCACGGAAGCATGGAGTTAAGCTTGTTGAGCTGAACCGTATCGGCCAAGGCTTGGATCTGTTGGTAGCGAAGCGAATCGATTATCTAATTGCTGCCGGCGGTATCACTGAGAAGGTCATTCATGCCAAGAATCAGGGAGATAAGGTGGAGGCTTTGGGGACTTTAGACCTCGATAATATCCACCTCTGGCTCCACAAGAAGCATCAAGACCTGATACCCCAGGTGGAAAAACAAATCAGGCGTTTGAAGTTGATTCAGAAGAATATTCCCCTCTCTGACTAGGAGCTGTTTGTAAGTCATGGGTTTAGTCGAAAGGGAGCAAAATAGCTCCCTTTTTAGGCTAGGACATGCTTTCCAGCGCTTGGTTAAAGGTTTCACTAGGCCTCATGGCTTGGCGGAGCTTGCTTAAGCTGGGGCGGTAGTAGCCTCCGATGTCCATGGGTTTGCCTTGGCTCTCGTCGATCTCAGCGATGATTTTACCTTCGTTTTCGGTGAGGGAGGTAGCAAGTGCTGAAAAAGCGTCTTTCAAGCTTTGATCCTTGTCCTGCTTGGCTAGGCACTGAGACCAGTACATTGCCAAATAAAAGTGACTTCCTCGGTTGTCCAGCTGACCAACTTTCCGTAGAGGCGACTTGCCATTTTCTAGGATCATGCTTGTGGCTTCTGTGAGTGTTTCAGCTAGAATTTTAGCCTTGCTATTGTTGGATTTCATACCGAGGTCTTCAAGCGAAACCGCAAGGGCAAGAAATTCCCCTAATGAGTCCCAGCGTAGATGACCTTCCTCAACAAACTGCTCGATGT
Organism: Pseudobacteriovorax antillogorgiicola; assembly: GCF_900177345.1. Classification (NCBI taxonomy): domain Bacteria; kingdom Pseudomonadati; phylum Bdellovibrionota; class Oligoflexia; order Oligoflexales; family Pseudobacteriovoracaceae; genus Pseudobacteriovorax; species Pseudobacteriovorax antillogorgiicola. The sequence continues at coordinate 353,791 of NZ_FWZT01000003.1, read as the reverse complement.
GCTTGGGTGCAGAACCACCGGCTCCAGTTTCAAATAATCCTCCACCAGCAAGAAGCGGAACAATCGAAAGCATCTTCGCGCTTGTACCCAGCTCTAAAATTGGGAAAAGATCCGTTAGGTAGTCTCTCAGAACATTACCTGTCACTGAGATGGTATCCTTGCCGTCTTTAACCCGATCGAGGGTATATTTCATCGCATCCACGGGAGACTTGATTAGAATCTCAAGCCCCGCTGTATCGTGTTCAGGCAGGTACGATTCAACTTTTTTGATGAGTTGTGCATCGTGTCGTCGGGCTTCATTTAGCCAGAAAACAGCTGGTGCTCCCGTTGCACGGGCACGGCTAACAGCAAGCTTAACCCAGTCTTTTATCGGTGCGTCCTTCGTTTGGCACATGCGCCAGATATCGCCCTTTTCAACGGGATGCTCAAATATGACTTCCCCAGAATCTGACACGACTTTCACAGTACCTTCAGCCGGGATCTCAAATGTCTTATCGTGTGAGCCGTATTCTTCAGCTTTCTGAGCCATAAGCCCAACGTTTGGAACATTGCCCATGGTTCGTGGATCGAAGGCCCCGTGCTTTTTACAGAACTGGATAACTTCTTCATAAATTCCGGCATAGCTTCGATCGGGAATCAGTGCTTTTGTATCGGCAAGCTTGCCATCAGGGCCCCACATTTGGCCTGACGATCGTATGGCAGCTGGCATCGACGCATCGATGATGATATCGCTAGGCACATGAAGATTGGTGATACCCTTGTCGGAGTTCACCATCGCCAATGCGGGGCGGGTCTCGTAAACTTTTTGGAGGTCGGCTTCGATCTCGGTTCGCTTATCTTCAGGGAGACTTTGAATCTTATCATAAACATCGCCAATACCGTTGTTGGCATTAACCCCGATGGAATCGAAAGTTGCCTGATGTTTTGCGAAAACATCTTTATAAAAAACCTTTACAGCATGGCCAAATATAATGGGGTCAGAGACTTTCATCATTGTGGCTTTCATGTGCAAGGAGAGCAGCACGCCCTGCTTTTTGGCTTCGTCAATCTCAGTTTCGAAAAACTTTTGAAGGTTTTGGCAGCTCATAACTGCCGCGTCGATGACCTCGCCCTCTTGCAAGTCAACTGAGTCTTTCAGAGGTTTGACGCCATCACTGGTGTGCAATTCAATTTTTACCTGACCAGCTTTGGCCATGACATGAGATTTTTCAGAGGAAAAAAAGTCCTTATCGCTCATATGGGCCACATGAGACTTGGAGTCGGGACTCCATGCACCCATGGAATGCGGGTTCTTTTTGGCATAGTCTTTTACAGGTTTGGCGACCCTACGATCGGAGTTGCCTTCACGTAATACTGGGTTTACAGCACTACCCAATACCTTTGCATAGCGGGCCTGGATATTGCGCTCTTTATCGTTGCTGGGTTCTTGTGGGTAAGGGGGCAGTTTGTATCCCTGGCTTTGCAGCTCCTTGATGGCAGCGATAAGCTGAGGGATCGAGGCGCTTATGTTTGGTAGCTTGATGATATTTGCCTCGGGAGTCTTTGCAAGCTCTCCAAGTTCGGCAAGGTCGTCGGATTGTTTTTGGTCATCGTTCAGGAACTCGGGGAAGTTTGCGATGATGCGCCCCGCAAGTGAAATATCACGAGTTTCCACTGCGACACCAGCGGCCTTGCTAAACGTCTCAACGATGGGAAGCAACGATTGCGTTGCCAAGGCTGGGGCTTCGTCTGTCTGGGTATAGATGATTTTATTTTTGTTTTCTGACATACCTCTTCCTACGTCTATTACAATGTTATTTCGCCATCCGATTTGAAGGAGCAGCTAGCTTAATTCAGAGGTTAAGAAACTTCAAATACGAAGATGTTCCAGTGAAGTGGGAGAGGGCTTTTCACTCCTACGTCTGACCGGACTCGCTGACTCCAAAATCCAGATTGGCTCTTCTATTATAACGATCCAATCTGTGTTGTGCCTTGGTAGAAGCTCGCAATCTAAGTCATTTCTTACTAGTAGTAAGATTGGGTCTTGAAAGGCTCATACGCTGTAAGTAATTGCACTTCTTGTAAGAAATTGGGATCACAGCTACTTGACGGCGCTCTAATTGGGGATAAATACCTGAGCGTATACCAGGGCATACGACCCATACTGGAGCAAGGCTCCTATCCAGCCGATAGAATATCCGAACGCAGTGATAAAACTTCATACAGTAGGTCTACTTTGGCAAAAAGACTCAAAGAAATCGAGCGGATGCTGGCGCAGGGCTCCGACGAAGGCAGCTATCATGCTTCCGGAACGAGCACGTCTACATGGATTATCCGAATTCTACTTGTGGTATCCGGGGTTGGAGTAGGGTTCGGTCTACCGTACTACATGAAGCTTCAAAACTCGCGGGATTCTGTGGTTCACGATGGGGCTAACGTTGTTGACGACCTGCCTTCCAATATAAGGGAAGAACTAGATCCTGCCCCTCCGCAAGAAGCAGTTGTCGAGCGGAAAAAGCAAGTCAATCCTGAGCCACGCGCTGAAGTGAAAGATGAAGCGCCTAAGAAGAAGGCGGTCGCTAAAACTAAGAAGGTACGCAAGCGTCCCGTTATTAAATCGAAGCCTCCCCGTCGCACAGCGAGCCGAAGAAACACTTCGTCGCGATCACGACTCAAACAGGTTCGGCCTGAAAAGCGTGTCAATAGGTCAGCAACAAGCCGTCGCCAAACTAGGGTTGCTGCGGTAAAGCCGCAGGCGCCAGTCACTCAAACGCCTCCGACAACCAGACAACCGAAGCCGAAGCCGCGAATCGTAAACTTGCGCGACTTCACCTACTCGCAATCTGATATTTTGAGCTGCGCCAGTACCAATTGCTTGGTGGCCTTCAGAGCTAAAACTGGCCGGGTCGTGAGAGGTGTTTACCGTAAGGCAAAATTTGAAGGCTTTTTGCTCCGCGATTGGGAGAGTGTGAACCTTAAAGGTTACTTTGCCACCAACGGTGCATTTGTAATCTCTGGGATAAGCGGTGTGGCTCGAAAAGCACCCGCAGCTCCTACACCAGTGGCAGCCGCAAAGCCAGAACCAGTGGCACCACCTACTCCTGTGACCCAGGAGCCAGAGAGCTTTGGTGCTGATTTGGTCGAGGATGAGGTGGAAGAGGACGTTGATGAAGTAGAAGAGCCAGCTCTTGGTAATTCGTTCGCTGATCGGCTCAAGGTGAGCAAGAAAAAAGCACGGAAGAAGCAGAAAGATTCGGAAGAAAAAGAAGATGATGGAGAGGAAGAAAAGGATGTGAGTTCCTTCCAGAATCGTTTGATGAGAAGTATGGGGAAGTAAAAGATGATAACACGCCTAAAGCTATTGATCCTTCTGCTGGTGCTAAGCTTTTCAGGAGAGCCTACGACAGCACTTGCTCAAAGCGACTTTGATGCTGATACTGTTGATGAGGATGAGGAAGAAGTTAAAGTCAAGAAAAAGAAGCGCAAGAAGCGTAAGAAGCGTAGGAAACGTAAGAAGCGCTATAAGCCCAGCTACTATTCATCCCTAGGCCTAGGTAAAACTTTGCCCGCAGGTTTCTACCGATTCCGCGGTGTGACAAAAATCAGCCAGGGTTCGACCGGCTACGATAGCAGTGGCAAGTCAGTTGATCAGGGTTTTGACTTAAGTGTCTTATCTCATGGCCTTGTAACTGAGTATGGCATGAGCGAAAACCTAAGTTTCCAGCTTCTGATTCCATATATTTCTAAAAACAGCCTTGGGTTCAATCCTAATAAATTCAAGCAGTCGGCAGCATTTTCCGAGCTTGAGAGTCAATATCAAAGGCTACTGGCTGGCACGATGATTCAGCAGGGCCTTTGCGATTCGGCAGAAGAGTGTTTATCCACGCCGCTCGATAATAATCTCACTCTCCCACTTCCTACAGGGGAAACAACAACTCTACCAGCTGGTGTGGTTCCAGCACAGGCTATCCCGAACCTAATCTCCGATGGAGCTAAGCCTGCCGATGGGGCTACAGGCATTGGTGATGTCGATTTTGGAATTCTCTACACTGTTCTAAGTGGCGAAAAATATAATTTTTCAATCGGTACAGGGGTTCGCCTCCCGGTTGGAGACTTTGAAAGTGTTCCTGCGGCTCAGCGGCCAACCGGCGAAGGTTTGATGCAGGGTGCAATCCGTCTCAATTATGATTATCACCCTGTTCCCGCCTTGTGGCTAGCTGTTCAAAATCAGTCAGAATTTACCCTACTTGATGGCCGGAGAAAAAAGTCGAGCCTTTTAGATCCGAATCAGCTCAATGAGGGAGATCCAACCTCTGACATCGCGATTGCCGCTGGATCGGATGGTTCACCGAACGATCAAACTGTGACGAAGAAGGGGATCACAAATGTCGGCATGTTCCGTGCTGATCTTGGCCTGTCGAACCTCGGGCTGTTTTTTCAGCCCATTGCTGTAGAGACAAGCATCAACTACAAGTTCGGTGCAGACACCTACTACGGAGACCAGGTTGAGGTTCCTGGGCCCGAATATCTGACTTTTGGCTATGGCTTTAAATATGATGGTCTTGGCCTTAAACGGCCGTTTCCAGGTTACTTTAAGCTAAACAGAGAGATTTTTATTTCGGGTAAAAATGTACCGTTAGCACCAAACTCCGTGACTATCGAGTTCGCTCTCTATGAATCTTTCTAAAAGGCTAAATATTTTTCAAAAATCGACGATTAAAGAACACAGTACTTATGCTTTTATAGGGGACCTAGCATGAAAGTCTTAGTTATCCTTCTTTCCTTGACAGTCTTAGGTGGGGCTGTATATGGGAAGATGCACAAGAAGGCGAAACTGCCAAAAAACTTCCGATTTTGGACCCACACAAAATCCATGGTAATTCCAGATAAAAGCCATGGGCTCTATGGCTTTCATAACATTTATGCCAACAAAAAAGCCTATAAAACCATGATTCGTAGCAAGAAACCTTATCCGAATGGTGCTAAGTTCGTGGTGTCGTTCTACGATGTTGTCAAGAAAGACGGAACTACCAATCAAGGCAAGAAGCTTATGGATGCCCTGATGGTGAAGGACAGCTCAGCCAAGGATACTGGAGGCTGGATATTCGCTGCATTCGACGACAAGGGCGCGCCAAAGCCCATAAATCCCAAGAAAGATTGCTTTCAGTGTCATGCTGATCAAGCGAAGAACAATGACTATGTCTTCCATAAGTATATTAAGTAGATGCCTCCGAGGAGGCGGTTTCGCCTCCATTTCCAACAGCTAACTCTTATCAAAATCATCGAAAGACACCCTATACAACCTAGCAATTCTTACCGTGAGTCATGGGCTCGGCCCTCACAATTATTTAGCCCTTAATTCAAAGTTCTGGGAACAAACCCCTATTTACAGAAGTATCCTAGGGACTTGCCCTTGCTCTTGAATCTGGAGTACCCAAGGAGCTCGCTGTCGATCCAAGGTGAGTTCTTAGTTACCCTAAATAATGGTGTGAATTTTGGTGGTACCCAACGGCTTGTTATCAATAATGATGTTCCCTCGCTTTTGGAATTAGGATTCGACGACCAAACGGTCTCCTATCGCATTGAAGTCCAAACCCCCTAAGTGGGGCTTCCTTTTTTTCCATCATCATTCACGAAGCTGCAGGTACTTAGCCAGCCTTTGTAAAATCCTGCATATGCAGGATATGGTCTAAGTTTTCCAACTGATTGGAAATGGGAATTTCGATGCTAAAGACTAACGGGGCAAAACCCTGTTCATTAGCTTGGCTATCAAGAATATGGATGTGCCCACCACACTCTTCGATATAGCTCTTCACTGCATCCATACCTACGCCGCGGCCAGAGATAGACGTCACATTTTCTTTGGTTGAGAAGCCAGACTCGAAGATGATGTTCATAAGTTCTTTCTGAGTCTGGTACTCATAGCCCAATTCCTCAGCCTTCTTCTTTAAGGCTTCCAGTGATACCCCTCGGCCATCATCCTGGTAGCTTACTTGAATCTCTTCTCCGAGGTGTTTGATGGCTACTTTGATCTCTCCGTGGGCGGGCTTTTGAGCGGCTCGTCGCTCGTCCTTCGGTTCGATACCGTGGTCGACTGAATTCCTTAGAAGGTGAATGAACGAATGCTTGACAAGTTTTCTTAGGTTTTCAGATAGGATGAAGTGATCGTTTTCAAAGACAAATTTTGGCTCTTCCTTGCCTAGTCTCTGCGCTGTTTTAACTGTTGCATCGATTTCCGCTTCCAAGGTTTTCTGGAAGTTACTTTCATACATGAATAGAACGTGACGATAGAGGTTCTCTCGATCTTCGCTAAGGCAGAGTCGTGCCAGATACATTAGCTCTTGTTTGTCCAAGGAAACTTTCTTGCCGATGTTGCCAAAGACCTGCTCGAAGGAGTCATTGTAAATGTGTAACAGGCGGATCACCCGGTTGATGATACCTTTCAAATCCTGATTCTCGCGATGGCTGAGCTTCGACCAGGCCTTGACTGAGTCTTCTGCCTCATGGATGCATTCGCTTAGGGTATCGAAGCTTAGAGACATAGAAAGGCCTTTTAGGGTGTGGAGGTCTCGGTTGATCCACTCCAAGTCGTCTAAGTTATTCTTGGCATCTTCCAGGTACGAGAATCCTGCCAGAATAAATGCCTCGATCCTTTCATAGGAGCCGATCTTGGCAATTTCAGAGATGATTAGAGTACGCTCCGCTTGAAGTTTCGCTTCCATTTCAAGCTGCTTCACTTCAGTGATGTCCTTCATGATGCAAAGGATCTTATCAATCTCATCGTTGAGAACCATTGGACTCCAATCGACTTCGAGAATCTTCTGGCCGATGGAAAACTCTCTTGGCAGCAGGTGAATATTGACTTCAAATTGCATCTCATCCTCGCCTAAACTGACCTCAAGCGCGGTACGGATGCGGCTGAGTTGTAGGCTGCTAAGATTGGATTTCTCGAAAATGGCGGTAAACGGGTCTTGTCCCGCGAATTCGCTGCTTTCTAGAATGTTTGTTAGAGCGCCAGAATACTCATTGTCAATCAAGATATCTTCACCTACTTTGCGGATACGGAAGACTCCTTGCGGTAATGAGTCGAGTGTTGCACGAATATCTCGGGTTTTCTCTTGGACTTTCTCATCAAGATCACGAATGGCGTTCTCTTGAAACTTGATCAATTCTTCTTGAGCACGGCGCTTCTCTTCCGTTTGTTGCCTTAGGTTTCGTTCGAGTTCGAACTTTTGTTTTTTGAGTAGGTTCATCCTTGATGCGAGAGCGATCGATAATATGACTAATTCACAGCAGGCTCCAATAAACTGAGACCAAGCAGTAACGGGTCCAACTTCGATGGCATTAAGTGGCCCACTGAGGATGTAGATAATATTGCCTCCTAAGACAAACGACCAGCCTATGGTGTAATAGATCGCCGGACGATAGCCCTTCGCAATACAATACAGTCCTGATGAGATTAGGAATATAGAAGCCAAGAAGGAATGAGCAACAGTTAGGTGGACATTGATGGCTTCCAAGCCTGGTATTAGCATCGCTGTAATAGCATTGACCAAGGCTACACCAAGCAGGCCTTGGAGTAAGCGATAAACAATTTTCGAACGCTCCGCCATACCTAAGAAATTGATAGAAAAAGCTACTGCTGTGACTGTGATCATGTCTATCATAATATATACATCAAATCCTGTGAAAGGGATCTGGTTGGAGTTTGGGAACATCAAAGGCATAAAGCCATACTGAGCGACAGCATAGACTAAAAAGGCTAAGTTGTAGGAAACGTAAAGACCGTAGGTTTTTGATCTCATGGATACCATTAGGAAGAAATTATAGAGTCCTACGATGGTAATGGAGCCATAGAGAAAGCCGAGTAGCAGAAATTCATAGAGTCGATGACGGTCGAAAGAGTCCTCATCCCAAAGAAATAACGGAAACTGTACACCGCTGGTGGTCACAATCTTTGAGTAGAAAACGTTGATTCCTGGCTGAAGTGTTACAGGAAAAACGGCGGAACGATTTTCAACGTTTCGATCTCGATAGTAGGTGTGATCGCCCTGTTGATCGTGGTAAAGAACCTGGCCATCTGCAGAGACATGCCATAAGTCATGGTAGTCTGTCGCAGAGTAACTGCTCGCGATATAGTAGGGTAGACGTTCCTCAGTTTGGTTGTCGATAGTGAAGCGTACCCAGTGGGGGTAGGTTTTAGCGAACCCAAAAGAGGGTACGGTGCCTTTCTTATATTCCTTAAACGCCCCATCCATACGACCGGTAATGATGTCGTTGTCTTCAAATATCGCCTTTGGGTCTGTGAGAACCAGCATCTCGGCACCGAGAGGAATACGGTTGGCATTTGCACTTTGGATTGCAACGGGGGCTGCGACTCCGTTGACCTGCCACATCAGGGAGATGAATGTTAGAAATTTAGCTAGGCTTGTCACGTCCTGTCTCCTTTTCAAGCTGTACCGCCACATTCGGATACACTGGCACCTCGATTTACATTGCAGGATATTTGAGAAAAAAACTTTCGATATCAATCTTCTATCCATGCTCATTAATCACAATTTCGTGACAAAAAGTGGGTTGGGAGTCTAAAAACAGGAGGTTTAGCACAGATAGGTTATATGGCGTGTGACGGCGAATGATAAGGAGCGAGGGCGACCCCCTGGTAGGGAAACTTATACCAGGGGTAACAGTAAAGACTACGGAACGATGTATGTCGCGCTTAGATTGAGATCGAGGTTGGTGTGCATGCAATCCTTACCTTCATCGTTATCACCAGTAGCGATCAAGTCGAGTGCGAGTTGAGTCTTGCCTTTCAAGGCTACTGAGATCGGGGCAATATTGTTTGCTTCAAATTCAAGAGCTATGGGGCCGACCATATCATGGCCAGGAAGAATGCACTTGGAGCCGAGGCAATATTCGCCATCGTCAAAGTTATTGATTTCTGTACCGCGAATCTTTAGGAAATCCCACTGATAAACGTTATCAACGGCATCTAGCCTGCTAGTGATCATTTTGTTAGTGCCAAAGATCACGTGTTTTTCAAGGGTGAAGAACAGAAAGTCATCGTAATGAATCTTTGCGTCTGCCATTGAATTGATCTTTAGATCACATAGCATCGCACCTTCTGGAATTTCGATCATTCTGGTGGTGAATTCCCGTGCTTGGACGAAAGAGTCTTTCGGCTCAAGGTTTGGAGCTACATTCCACTGGCAATCCAAACGCTCTGGGTAGTTTAGTTCCACCATCATGGTTTCTTTAACGACATCTTTGTCTTGGCACTGGTCGATAAGGGCCTTGGTATCATCGATTACAACAACACTATCGTTGGATTCAGTGTCTTTTGTCACTTCAGTAACAACATCGCTATTATCAGGTTGACTTAAAACAGGGGGTGTTTGAACTTCGGGTTCATTTGAGGCACTGGCCTGGTTACCAGCAAAGTTATTATCGTTACAGGAAATTAAACATAGAACTAAAGCGGAGGTCGAGAGTAACTTCATCATTTTGCGCATCCATCAGAGAAAATCAGTACAGCAGCAACGAGCCGGGGCCCTTATCGGCATTTTTCGAAAAATACTTAGCCTTATTGGTAAGTTTTTCTTTAATGTACTGATTTCACTAATGATAATATGAAGAGAAGTCTTACCTGTGGGGTAAGATTTCTCCGACTTAACTACCAGCTGCCAAGCTGCAAGGTAAACGACCCGCTGGCTTGCTTGACGAAGACCTCTAGCTGGCATGCAGCGCTGAGGCCAGCGACCCGTGTGAAGTCACCAGGGGTTTGTCTGATCTCAGCAAGTTGGCCGTCACAGTCTGTGATTGCATAGGTGATGGGATTACCCGAATCCCAAGTTCCCAAGTAGAGTTCACCGCGATCATGTTGATACCGGAAGCAGGAGCCTTGGGTTAACTGGATGGTTGCGCCGTTGGCGAGGACTCTGGAATCCCCAGAGCAGTTCGGATTTGGGGATTCCCCTTGATCATTACCATCCCCTTGACCTGGCTCCCCAATGGGGTCTCCCCCTTGTCCATTCCAATTGAGAACAATATCACGAACAAATGAACCAGATTCGGTTAGCTGCCAATTTTTTAGGGTGTTGGATGTAGGAACCAGTGCCGATGCACCTTCTCGCTTGTCATTGATTGCCCAATTAGCATGGGAAATATGGTTTCTTGCTAGGAAGTCCATCCAGGCTTCGGTTTCTGCATAAGCGACCGCCCCATCGCCATTGGCGTTGACAGTCCCCCACTCAGTGGCAAATAAGGCGATGCCATTTGCAAGAGCTGCCGCAGCTTTATCCCTTAGAGATTGGCCATGGGTTCCAGCGTAGAAGTGAAGAGCATACGCTATGTTTGGGAAGCCTGTAATAGGAGAACGCGATGCGATGTCCACGTCTTGAGACCACGTAGGTGTGCCCACAATAATCAAATTATCGGGATCGATAGCCCTTATAGCTGCTATTACCCTTTCTGCATAAGGTTTTATGACGTTTGTCCATGATACTTTGAGTGGCTCATTATATATCTCATAGATCACATTAGGGTAAGAACCATAACGTCGAGCCATATCCTGGAAGAAAGCGACCGCTTCTTCAGGGTGAGCCTCCGCATGATGCGAGTGCCAATCAATAATCACGTACATATTGTTGGCAATCGCAGCATCAACAACTCGGATGACCTTGTCCTTATTACTTTTTGGAGACTGCAAATAACCACCGTCTAGCTCAACTCCCATAGCTGCGCGAACGAGTTTTGTCTGCCACTGGCTCTTGAGGTAGGACACTGTTTCAGAGTTATAGAATTTTTCCCCCTCCCAACCATCGTTACTCCAAAAAAGGCTGGCCCCTGCATAGCTCTTTATCTGGCCACCAGATAGGATATGCCTACCCTGGACTGTGAGGGGCTCCACAGCCAGTACCGGGAGTGCGTAGCTGCTCGTAATGAGCCCACCCAACAGTAATGTCTTGAATAGATTCGAAATCTTTTTTTTCATGTTTAAATCCCTTTAAATAAAATCTGCGCGGTGCCATTCGTTGGCATTGTCCAGAGCGAGGCTTAGTGCTCTGAACAATCTCGAAGCTAGCAAAGGCTTGGTTTGGCGAGAAGATTAGCAATCTAAGTTTTCTAAAAATTACCATCGAGAATGGCACCAGCTGAAGACTCTTCTTTCCAGTAGGATTAGATTTTGTGCCAATCAGTTTCTAGTCTTGACATCTTTTTTTGTGGTCAATTAAAAAAACTTTACTTCCAGAGGGGCCTTCATCAAGGGGAAGAGTCTAAATGTTGCATTTAAAAAGTAAATGCTGCGTTGAGCCTTGAGATCGCGATAAAAATTTAAATTACGTTAGCTTAAAGAGTTTTGTCAGGAAGTCGTTAAGAATGTCTTTGTAAGACAAATGGGCGGTAACAATTTTTTATCATACAATTATGTGTCAAGTCACTATATTTGAATATGCCTTTATTTAGGCTTAACACTTTCTTCAAAAGCCTTCTGCTGCTGGAGACTTGCCGCCATCGAGCTGAACTTCAAAATGTTTAACCGGAAGGTGAATACGAAACTTAAATGGGACGAAGCCCTGCCGCTCTGAACCAGTAATGATAGCGTCTATACTACCGTCGATGCTTTCTAGCTCCGCTCGAACGGCAGCCATCCCAACACCACGGCCTGATAGCTCTGTAGCTTCTTTCTTCGTTGAAATTCCATCGAGAAAAATAGCTTCTGTGATGGGTGCCCCGGGCTTAAGGGTAATATCACCGGATTCCAGCTTACTCTTTAGAGCTCTTAGGTTGAGGCCTTGACCGTCATCACTTATCTCCAAGCTGATATGTTGCTCATTCAAATCTAGTGCGAGTTCGATGCGACCTGCTTCAGGTTTGCCAGCTTTGATGCGTTCTGAGGGAGGCTCGATCCCGTGGTCGATGGCATTGCGAAATAGGTGGGTCAGACACTTTTTTAGAACGACTCTCACATCTGGATTTTGGACGAAAACGATATCGTTTTTGACTTCGATTTTTGGCGCTGGTTTATTGAGTTTGGATTGTGCGACTTTCCCGATGTTTATGGCGATAGGTTCCACTATCTTGCGGAACGATTTTTTATAGAGTTTTTGTAGGGCGAAGATGAACGACTCTGGAATTTCTTGGGTACCATATTCTTTGATAAAGTTTTCGATAGTTGGAACTTCGATAAACTCCATCTCTAAGCTACGGCCCAAAGTTTCCTCGTTGACCGAAGTATATATTAAAAGCTCCGCTTCTATTGTTCTAATCACAGAGTCAAGTCGTCCGTGTAGTAATCCAAGCTCTTGGGTGTGTCCGCGCAGCTCAGAAAGCTCTTTCTCGCCATGATGGAGAACTTCACTAAAACCAGCAAGATGATAGGTGACTGTTAGTCCCTTGATTGTATGAATATTGCGATAAATAATGGCTAAGGCTAAGCCTGGGTCATTGTCTTCTCGATCAAGTTTATGAACTTCTTTCTTCGCATCATCTATGAGCTGATGCGCGACATAGAGAACCTCTACACTCTCCTCAGCTTTGATACCAAGAAGTTCGATGACAATGCTATTGCGCTTCTCAGCATCCAGACTATGGGCGCGAAGATTAAGGATTTCTGTAACATCCCGAATAACAACAACACAAGCCGTCACGGTGTCTACATCATTTGTAATCGGGCGCCATGTCATTTCACAGGTACGATGGTTTTGATCACTTCCGAAAGGCGAAAGGTTTAGTTTCTGAGGAAGTACGTGGGCATTAACTTGAAACTGGATCACATCTTCATCCAGTGATAGGGAGAGGGTGTTTCTAAGGGTATCCTTTTGGTGGGCGTTGAGGTCGGACCGCCCAAAGAATACCGCCATCGGGTCCTGCTTATAGAGTCTCTCGTCCTTGCCAGAAATAGTCTGAGCGAAGCTAGAATATTCTTTACCAATCGTGAGCTGGCCTTGATGACTTTCAATGGTGAAGATTGCATCTGGAATACTTGAAAGGATGGAGTGGGATCGCCTGGCATTTTCTTGGACCTTCATGGTCAAAATAAAGCCCTTTTTGGTAGTGAAATCTTTATAAATAAAGATAAAAACTCCAACAGCACAAAATGTGAGATACAGGAAACCTCCATGCTTGAAGATGATGTCGAGGAACGGGAGAGGGGACATGATCACGTTGAAGGCCACTACAAGTTGACCAATCCCAAACCATCGGATGTAATAACGAGTTCCCTGATTTTCGAAAAGACCATGACCCACTGGCATTGTGGTAATAGCGAGAAGGTAGAACAAGATTTCGTTTCCAGAAAGGAGTGGAAAGAGAAAGCCAAGGCCTGCGTATCCTGAGATGGATGCCACTCCTCCAGAGTTCTCATTGAGTCGACCTAATCTATATAGACTGTAAACCACAACATTCCAAAGGAATACTCCTATTCTCATCACTAGGAATTTGTCGAGAGTTGCATGGTCTTGCACCACGAATAGATCTACTAAAAACCAAAGGGGAAAAATGATAGCCATGCAGATGAAAACGATAGGGGCGCTGGCTGCCGTCAATTCGTCTTTATGTTTTTTCCATTCTGCATGATACTTATCAATAGTCTCGTTCAGATGACGATAGCTGGATAAGAACTCGATATTTTTGAATCTAGACAAATTTGTCTCGTAAAAAATTTTGACGCCTCTATGAACCCCATCGGTACTTATTCCTAGGACAATCATTTTATATTGGTAAGTTTTACTGAGGATTTCAGCTATTAAGCTTGGAAACAATATGCCTGTTGTTGAGATACGACTGAGTTGTAACACCTCGATGGACTAGCTAAACTAGGACCTTTTGCGAGACAGTTTTCTTGGTTCTGAGGTCCACAAGATTTTTATGGTAGCGAAGCTCTAAGGCTGTATAATCGGGGTTTTATTAAGTGAAGATAGAAATAACTAAGCTTAGGGGAGGATCCTGTGGATCGTAGAACTTTCGTGGCGGGTGCTGGTGCACTAGCTGGCACTGTAGCATCGTCGACGCTCATGGCAAAGAATGATCACCACCATCATCATGGCAAATCTCGGGTATGGACCAAGGCTGAAAAGAACTTAGTCTCAGTGGGTGAATCCTGTGTTTCATCGGGTAAAATATGTACTTCTCACTGTATTGATCAGCTGATGTCTGGTAATACTAAGATGGCAGAATGCCATCAATCTGTCTTAAACATGACGGAAGTGGTGCAGACTATGGTCAATACCATCATTCATGGTGGCGGTTCTAAGAAGAGTCAGAAAGCACTTGCTGAAACCTGCATTCTCTATTGTGAAGACTGTAAAAAGTCCTGTGAAGTTCATGTCAAACATCATAAGGAATGCAAGGACTGCGCTGAGTCCTGCGATGAGTGTATCAAAGCCTGCCAGATGTATTTGAAAGCATGAGAGTTGTAAGTTAGGGGTATCGTCGCTGCTCTGGCTGGAAATTTGCTGAGACTTGATGATCAAGCCTGGTTCTGAGTATATCTGCTAGAATGAATGGAAAGGCTAGAAAACCTTTCCATGGACTTATAGGATACTCAAATCATGCCAATTTACGAGTTTACTTGTAGTGATTGTGGTCACCAAGAGGCGATCCTTAAGAAATTAGGCGATCGAACGGCAACCTGCCCGCAATGTCATAGTCTAAACTTTAAGAAGGTTATAAGTCCCTGTCATGGTCGGGTTGCAGGGATTGGGGCGCCGCGCACCGCGAGCCAAGCTCCAGAAAGGGAGCAAAAAACCGCCCCATCCCAGGGATTTTCTTGTGCGCATGGCCGGGCCTCGAAGCTTATCAAGTCTTACGAGAAGCAATATCGTGTTCCCGAAGTGCACGGCAAGTAGACATTGTTTGCCTTTCCGTGGAGTCCAGGGACTTTAGGAGGCTTCAGGTTCTGCCACCGGATGAGCTTTTCGCTTGAGCACCCAGTAAGCGCTGAGAGGTTCATCTTTACCTTTGACTTCTACCATCCCACGTAATTCACAGTCGAAGGAATTTTGAATTCTGTCGAAGACTGGTTTGGTAACCTGAATCTGTCCTGGTAAGCAGGTCGATTGCATTCGTGAGGCCGTATTAACCGTGTCTCCCCAAAGATCGTAAATAAATTTCTTCTTGCCAATGACTCCGGCAACCACAGGACCTGAATGAATCCCAACCCGTAGCTGAATTTTGATGGGTGAGGTGGTGTTGAAATTTTCGACCGACTCAAGAAGGTCCAAAGCGAAACTAGCGAGTGTTTCAGCGTGGTGAGGGCAGGGTTGAGGTAGTCCGGAAACTACCATATAGGCATCCCCGAGCGTTTTTATTTTTTCTATGGGATAGCCTTCACATAAGTCATCAAAACTAGAGAATAGTTGATTTAGGATTGTTACGAGTTCTTTGGCAGAAAGGGCGGAAGCCAGTCGGGTGAAGCCGACGATGTCCGCAAATAGCACACTGGTATGCTCGTAGTCATCGGCAATGATTTTGGGCTGGCCTTTGAGTCGCTGAGCGACAGGAGCCGGTAAAATGTTTCGCAGTAACTGATCGGAGCGGCTCCGCTCCGATTCTGCTTCTTTCATCGCACGGCCAGCGACAGAGTTGAAGTAGTGGGTCCAGGTAACCACGTTAATGGCGACACCGATGATATTCAGCAAGGCCAGCCATGTCATGACCTGAGAGCTTAGCTGGATTTGTGGTGCTGTTTCTCTCATGAAAAAGAATAGGCTAAGAAGAGCGATCAGGCTGGCGAGTGATAGGATGCTTTTTAAGAGCACTTCGGTATGCAAGGCTAGATAGGGGGCCATCAAGCCAAGAATTAGGAAGTACTGAAAATTGCTCTCTAGCCCGAGTAGGTAAACGGCGTAGACTTGATGTGAAATCAACTCAATACTAGCAAGGCTTATCGTTAGTGAGCGGTAGCCACGCTCATTGACCCACATCAAAAGGAAGAAAAAGCTGGAACTAAAGATGTTAAATAGCGAAAGCTGCCAGATATCAAGAAACCAGAAGAGAAAGATCCACGACCCGTGTATGCTTCCACCGAGAAAGTACGCAACCTTGCAAACCATATAGGAACGATCGTAGTTGCTACGTCGGAAATAGTCGATAAGATCGGACCAAAGATGGTGGGGTTCCGCCTTAGCCTGGTTCATGGTTCCTCAGCTGCTGATAGGGAGATCACCACTCTATTGTAGTTTCTTAATAAGGCTGAGGGCAGGGAAGAACTTGCCTTTACCCGCAAGGAGTAAAGGCAATGCAGCTAGAACATGTAACTCAAATGAGTTCTAACACTACGAGGCTCTACAGGGTGGAAGTGGCGATCGTCTTGAGGTTCTACTTCGCCAGGAAGACGAGATGCATAGTAGTATTCAATATCGTTATCCTTACTATCAAAGATATTAAAAACATCAAGAGTGATACGAAACTGCCCCCATTGATAGCCAGTACGCAAATTTACAAGGCTAGTGGCTGAAGATCGCTGAGAACCGTCTGCTGTAAGCGGGCGTTCTCCGAGGTAGCGCAATCTTAGGCCTGCAAGTAGGCCGTTGCTCATGTTCCCATAAACGCCTCCGCTTACAACCAAGGGAATGTGCCCTTCGACCTCCCGGCCTTCGTTGTCAGGGTCACTGCTGTAGCGAGCATCGGATTGAGCAATTTCTAGATCGTAGGTCCAGTTTGTATTGGGGCGGTAGTATGTGGTCCATTCAATGCCTCGTCGGACGCTTGCTCGGGAAGCCTCAGTGCTACCCTCGTCGCCCACATAGATTAGTTCAGAGTCTGATTCCAACTGCCAAATCCCAACCGATAGATTGATTCGTGACGATGGGCTCCAGGCAAGACCTGTTTCATAACCAAGTGATCGGACAATAGGGTCAGCATCTTCAGCCTCTGGATCGTCCGATATTTCAGTGGCTAAGACTCCTTTGAAATCGTTGCTATGAAAGCCTTGGCCAATAGCCAGGTAGCTTTCAAGGCCTTCGCCAACCCGATAGGCGAAGCTCCCCTTGAGGCTACCCATAGTGACTCGATCCGAGGCGCTTTTCTGATTAACTAGATTGCGCACTTGGTAGTCATAGGAATCGACTCGGTACGATATATTGCTTCGCAGATCAGTGCTCAAGCCTAACTCTGTGGAGGAATAAAGGCTGAGATTCGATATCTGAGCTTCATGTTCTGACTGTGTTTCTATAATGTCTTGTTCTTGTGTTCTGTAAAGGCCAGTCTCCAAGTCTGTATCTACTTGTCCTTCGATTCCGAAACGTTGTTGGATCGGAACTCCGGCAATTTGTAGGTTTTGTTGCCACTCCCCGTTAGCCCCGAATACGCGGCGGCTATCGACTTGGGAAAACTGATCGCCATTTGCCTCATCGATGAAGTAGGTGAAATTATTGATGAGCTTTAGGTCGTAGTCGATAGCGTAGGCATTGAAGCTGATCCTAGCTTGATCCAGCTGTCTTTGCCACTGCATGGCGAGCGAGTTTCGTTTGGTTTCTCCGCCGACCTTGTCATCGATGACTGCCAATCGATTGATAAGACCTGCTTCAACAGCTCGGCTAGGAACCTGTTCGGCTGAGTTCCACCGATTATCATAGGCCATTAGGCTAATGGAGAGGTGATCCCGACCCCACGAAAAGTTCTGCTTGGCAAAGCCATTTAGCTTCTCAACATTCTCATCAATACCTTGCCAAGGCCCATCATATTGCTGGGCTTCAAATGCATAGGTGAAGCTGCGTTGATGATCGCCAATGCTATCCATAATAAGCGTGCGGCCGTAGCCATAGCTACCACCGCCAATAAGGGCTTCGCCATGGCCTAGTCGATCGAATGTTGAGAGCTTTGCATAACCGGCGCTAGAAAAGTCTCCTGAATCTGCGTAGTAAGGACCCTTGCGATACTCAAGGCTTTCAATGACTTCGGGAATAATGAAGTTCGCATCGCTGTAGCCTTGGCCATGGCCATGGGACCTCATATTGATGGGCATTCCATCGATGGACATTCTGAAGTCTGTGCCATGGTCAAGGTTAAAACCTCGGCCAAAATACTGATTCGCCTTACCTGAGCCACTATGCTGGGTGGCAATGAAGCCAGGAACGAATTCGATGATCTCCCCTGTTCGGCTTAAGGGCCGTTGGCTGATCTCCGCCTGGCCCACCTCTCCTTCACCGGCAGTGATCGACTCCCCAATGCGATTGGTGCGACTACCTTTGATTTCCATGGTTTCGAGACGTTCTTCTCCGGTGGGTGGTGGCTCGATTTCGGAAGATTGTCCGTAGCTAAGAGTACTAGCTGAAAGGGGCACAGAAAGAATAAGCAATAGACGTTGCTGGTACATGAAACCTCCTCGGGTCGTACGCTTATAGAGATGGGATCTGGCTTGCTCGTTAGAACTTACAGTTGCGGGACAGCACAGGATTCCCACCTGTTTCACCATCGTTTATAAAATTTCAAGTCGTGTGATATCATCAGTTTACAAAGCACGCAAGGTTATCTTGGAAAGAATGCTAGAAGAGTGCAGGCTTAAGCGAATCAGTCGTCGTCGCGAATCGGGGACGATGGCAATTGAATGTGATCTTCGTCAGCCATCATCTGCCTGAGTTTGCGGCGAATGGTGATTCTATTTTTTGCCTGTTCGAACCGCTGCTTTTCCAATTCGGTCTGCGGCTCCAAGGGAGGGATGGTGCTCGGCCTATGATCGCTTCCCATGGCCACCATGGTTAGATAGGCGCTGGCTGTATGAAACACTTCTCCAGTATTACCATTCTCAGCATCAATGCGGACACCCACTTCACAGCTAGTTTTACCAGCATAGTTAACCATCGCCTTTAGGGTTACGATCCAGCCTAGCCTAACAGGGGAAAGAAAGTGAAGGGTGTCAACGGATGCTGTTACAACGTCTCTACGGCAGTGGCGGGTGGCACAAATTCCAGCTGCAATGTCGACCCAAGACATTATCACTCCTCCAAAAACACTACCGTGAGGATTGGTATGCTGTGGCATAACAACTTCAGTCATCGTTACTGCCGTTTGCTGAGGATAGATAGCCCGCATGGTCCGATTCCTGATCTCCGTTAAAACATAGGAACTTTATCGGTTGTTGATTTCGTTAGTTGAGGTTGGTAGTGTTTGAAGAAACTTGGGTAATGTTAACTATTAAAGAATTGCTTGTGATTTTATTATGTCTTTTTATGGGCGGTATTGAATTGCCAAGTAGGTACAATCATCTTCAATTTTCTGATCGCCCCAAACGCGAACAGTAAGTCCAGTGATAGCATCAATCATACTGCGTGCGTCGGCGGCATCTTCAAGGGTCTTCAGGAGCATCCTGGGGCTGATGGTACTTCCAGCCTGGCTAGCGTTCTCTAGTAATCCATCGGTATACAGAAATAGAGTATCATGGACATTCAATGGAAACTCACAGTAGCCAAAATTAGGTTGCTCAAAAAGTCCTAAAGGAGAACCACCTTTTATAATGGTTCGAACCCCTGATTTATTCTTGAGTGCAATCCCCGTGTGTCCGGCATTGAGATAGTGGCAGCGATGTCTGAGTGTGTCGATACATAAGATGGTCATCGTCATGAGATGGCCAGCACATTTCCCCGTATCGATGACTACCTGATTGAATTTATCAGCAATTTGGTGAAGAAGATTCTTATGATCGTTCTCGTGATCACTGATTACTTCGAGGCCCGCGCGGGAGGCGCCCGCGACGGCACCGGTTACTAATGCAGACGACATGTCGTGACCAGTAACATCGCCGATCATTACCACCAATCGGTTTTTCGTGGTGTCTTCAAAATAGCTGTACCAATCACCACCCATGAAACCAGCAGTCCGATAGCAACTTGTGATGGTGACTCGTGAACGAATCTCGGGATGACGGAGCAATGCTTCTTGAACAGCTTTTGCGGCATCGCGTTCCTTTTTTTGGAGTCGGTGAATCTCCTCGGATCGTTCATCCAACTTTCGGTTGAGATCGGTTTTAGAGTTGCGAACAGCCTCGCCGAGATCACCAAGTAGATCAACCAATCGACTGAATTCAACAAACTTCATTTTTGGCAAACGATAGCTATAGTTGGCATCCTTGTAAGCACTGACTAAATCTCCAATTCTTGCCAATGGTTTGGCGATCAATCGACCTAGGTGGAATGCTAGGGCCAAAGTTAGAAGTGAGATCAATGTGACAAGCACGACGATATCTTGAACGTCCTCAAAAATCTCTCCATACCGGGAAGACTTTGTTTCAGCTGTGATCAGTCGAATATTGATAGGCTGATCTGGTGCAATATCAGCAAGAGCTAGTTGAGTTATGGATTTGATCCAGGTGTCATCTGTGATTCGAGGGGGAGTGTCTAGCAAGGAATTGTACCAAGTTTGTTCCTCTTTTTGTATGTCTAGCACACGATCCTGATTGAAAGCAGGCGTATGCTTCTGAAGCAGAACTTCAATGGGAATCACTAAGACTAAAAACCCCACTCGCCGGCTTTTATCACCGATCACCGGTTTGCCAACCAATATATGAGATGAAGAGCTTAAACTTTTCCTGTCCACGCGATTCAAGCTGGATAGCTCTCTAAGGATTTCAGAAAAGTCGGAGTTAGACATAAGATCGACGAAGATTTCCCTGGACCCTTCAGGGAGACTTGCGAGTGCATTTGTGATGTATTCAGAATCCTCGATGGAAAGAATTTCTGGAATGGTTTCTACTACGTTGGCACTCTCATCGAAAAGATAGATGCCGGTGACCATGGGGTAGCGCTCTTGGTAGCGCTCTAGCACTCGTCGGGCTGCTCCCGAGAATACTAGGCTGCTGACACCAAGCCTTATTTCCTGAGTTATAGCTAGAAACTCAAGGCTATGGGTAATGAGTCGCAAGTCGTGCAAGATCGCATCCGAGATTTTCTGGCCTCGAAGTGAGAGTTCTTCTTCAGCATGATCCCAAACCAAATCGTAGACCACCTTGCCGGTTGGCAGGGATACGATTAGAATCGGCAATAGCGCTGATATTAGAATTGCCGAAAGTATGAGTAGCCGGAAGCTTTTCAACGTTTACCCCAAAATCTGATTAGATGCACCAAATTCTCTGAAGTATTCAAAGGGACAATTATTTTTTTAAACTCCAGATCTAATGTGTCAATCGTTCCTGCTCCATTGCTTCGATAGCAAGTTTCTGCATAAACTCGCTTGCGGTTTTTTCGGGCATGGGTTTTTCTCGGGTCCGCAATGCTTCGTAGCGCAGCCAGCCCTTTCTTAGGGCTTCCCATATATAAACCATGCTAGGAAGGTTCGGCATAGGCTTACTCACTTCAAGTTGCTTCAAGACCATCTTCTTTTGCTGGCTAGCGCTTCGTTTTAGTTTATTGAAGGAGCTACCGACTGCGGGAATCAGGCCATGCTTTATCCAACTTTCTTGGGTACGAGGAGCGCGAAAATATCGAGCAAGCTGGATCAGGGTATTACTCTTCGGCCCACTGAGTGCTTGTTTTGGAAAAAAGAGGCTAATTGTAGAATACATGGCATTTAAACTTTTGCCGTTGAATGTGGGTAAAGGTGAGACTCCGAAGTTTGGACCGAACTTTTTTTGGAACTCGGCAAATGCCCAAACACCATTCACTGAATAAGCAAACTTGCCATCGATGAAATCCTTATGTCCACACTGGTATGTGCAGTCCCGAGCGATGACACTTCCCAATTCGTAGTAAGCGCGCAATGCTTCTTCCATCCTTGGTCCCGATAGATTGGGTTTGCCTTGTTCGGTAACTGGCCACACACCATAAGCTGAAAGAAACGAAAGCAACCAAAATGGCTCTCGGTATTGCCAGCCAATAGTTCCAATGCCTCGGGCACGAAAAGCCTCCTTTTGAGACGCAATTTCGTTGAAGTCTGAGATGGGGGTCTTTACAAACTCCTTGTTATAGTAGAGCACAAGATGGTTCCCGCCCAAGAAGGGAGCGCCGTAGTAGTTAGCACCAATTTTTATTGTTTCATCAAAGGGTTCGATGGTTTTTAGGGGGATAGGTGACAAGTCTAGTGTTTGGTACAAGCCAGCAAAGTCTCCTGCGGCAATAAAAACATCTGGTAACTTGTCTTCCTGTGCAGCGCTAATCAGAGAGGGCTTGATATCAGAGTTTTGAAATTCTCTGGCTTCTACAGTGATTCGATGATCTTCTCCAAATTTTGTCAGCAGGATTTCCAAGTGTCTCGCAACCGTTTGTTCCTGGAATGAATGCCAAAGGACTAAACGGTCTTTAGCCTGGGTGGAGCCAGTAACAAGGCCTACCGCTAGTATAGCAAATAGGGTGTTGCATTTATTTTTCAACATGATCCAATCCCTAGAGATTCCTATTGTATCGTTTATTCGGATTTTGACGATGAATTGTGATAACGGTCGCTAGGCAAAAAGTTCCACACAAAATGAAAGTGCGAGAGCGGGAGAGCTTCTTGATCAGCAAAAATCTGTTTGCTTATCAATAGCCTGCCTGCAATAATTACCCATGTTCAATAGAATCAATTGACGAAACTTTATCTCGCTTGAGGAATGGTTATGCTACAAGCCAACACCTATGGCGCTTTGCTTTCATGCTACCTGATCATTCTGGGAGCTGCTGCTTGCGGCTTTCAGGACTTCGATGACATCGAGGATTTTATCGAAGTGTCAGGTTCCATAGATAAGGATACCACTTGGTCATCAAGTAAAGAGTACCTTCTTATTGGCCAGGCCTTCGTTCAATCTGGAGTCACCTTAACAATCGAGCCGGGAACAACGATTCGCTCGATTGCTTCAGACGTCCAAGGTTTAGCTCCAGCACTGATCATTAAACCTGGGGCAACTATTATAGCCAATGGAACTGCTGAACAACCCATTACGTTTACGTCGTCCACAGATGATGCGAATCTACCAGCACGGGGGTTATGGGGTGGCTTGATCATCTTGGGGCAAGCGCCGGTTAATGCCAGCCTTGAGAAGAGAGTTGTAGAAGGGGTCGCTGGAGTAAGCTACGGTGGAGACGATGCCGAGGATAGCAGTGGTATTCTTCGCTACGTGAGGATTTGGTATGGTGGGCGAAACATCGGTGAAAATAACGAGATCAATGGTCTGACTCTGGCAGGGGTGGGGCGTGGAACGACCATTGAGCATATTGAAGTTGCCTGGAACCAAGATGATGGTGTGGAGTTTTTTGGTGGTACGGTCGATGCCAAGTATGTATCGGTCTTGTTTGTTCGTGATGATGCTATTGATACTGATCTTGGCTATCAAGGACGACTGCAACATATCTTTACCCTTGCTGGCCGTGATTTGGCTGGTAGGGCCTTTGAAATGGACAATGACGGCAGCAACTATGATGCCTCACCCCGATCATTTCCTATTGTTTGCAATGCTACCCTACTAGGCCCTACAAGTTCGATTCCCGAAGCAGATCTTGATGAGGATGGAGACAATGTAACCGATCAGGGGGATCAAATGATCCGTTTGAGAGAAGGTACGGGTGGCGACTTTCGTAACATCGCTATACAGGATGGCAATGGGGTCTGTATGCGCGTGAGCGATTCTAGAACACAAGAAATTTTAAGTCAGGTAGAACCAACTGAAGCTGGTAATACTGACCTACTATATGTGTCATCAAATATTTTTGGCTCAAATTGCGGTGGAAGCACGGTTCATTCAAGTAATGCTGGCGCTCTCACTTTACAGGAACTTGATCCTCTACTAACGACTGTGAATATTGATGCCAATAACCAGGGCAGTCTTGATCCTCGCCCGCAATCTTCCAGTCCCCTTCTAGGTAGTCAGATCGATAGCTGTAGGTCTGATGGCTGGTTTGATGCGACAGAGTATTCAGGAGCTTTTAGTGGCACAGACAACTGGCTATCTGGTTGGTCTTGGCTTTCAGAACATGGCTTTCTTGACTAGATAATAACTGTGATAGGAACTGTTATGGAATTGAGCAAACATACTCTCACTTCTGGGGCTAAGCTCAAGTTGTCCGTCAGGCTGATTGTGCTATTCCTGATGGTTTTGGGAGCCGGGAATGCCTCATCACAGGACGACGATTACCTCGATCTTGATCTGGAAGATCTCCTTGATATAGAAATCATCGAGCTAGTGACGAAAAAGGTGGAACCTTTGATGGATTCATCGTTGCCTGTATCAGTGCTTCAAAGAAAGGATATCATCGCATCGGGTGCTACATCAATCCCAGAGGCATTACGCTTGATGCCAGGGGTGATTGTTAGAGAACAAAGCTCTGGAGTCTATGATGTCCATATCCACGGCTATGATGATGTTTCTACCAATAAGCTCCTACCTTTTCCCAATAGCACGATCATGCTGGTGATGATCGATTATAGAGTGGTTTATAACTACTTTTCCGGAGGGGTGTTTTGGGAAACCTTACCAATTGAGATTCATGATGTGGAGCGGATTGAGCTAATTCGGGGGCCTTCGTCAGCGCTCTACGGCCCCAATGCAGTGACAGGGGTTTTAAATATTGTCACGAGATCCGTCACTCATGGATCGATGACACAATCTGCCTATGTTAATGGCAATGGGGCGGAAAATTACGTGGGTGGAGCGGCTCTGAGCTATCCCATTTCTAAAAACACCAGCCTGCGTCTATCAGTCAACCACAGCCAACGTGAGAGGCCTGATGCAAAGTACTATGATTGGACAGCTGGTGAGTATCGAGACTTCGATCGATTGACCTCAACTTTGAGTCAACCTGATATAGAAAACCTTGATGATCCGGCTTATCGAATTTCAAATCCAGATGAACGTTACCCTGACCCAGAAACGTCGTTAAAAAAAGGCGGAGTAAATTTAGAGCTTCATCACAAATTCTCTAGTCAGTCCTATCTTAAGGTGACAGGTAGTTCTCAAAAATCACTTAGTCAGAAAGTTGCGGTCAATAGCTTCTCAACGCCACTCACTAGCTTTGAATCGGATACCAGCCATCTCGATCTTCGGTTAAAGCTTGAAGACCTTTCTGTCCAGATATCCACAATTCAAGGGGAGCAAGAAAGCCTTGGCTTTTCCGAGTGGAGTTACAAGATGCAGGTTTTAGATGCACTTGTGGATTATACAAGTCAAGTGGCCGGGATCTTGATCCGTCCTGAACTGAGTATTCGGCAGGCCAGCTATGATGGTGACTTTATCGATGGAAAACAGACACTATCTACTACTGCTCTTGCCGTATTCGCCGAGAAGCCGCTCTTCAAAGATCGGCTACGGCTATTGGGGGCAGCTCGCATTGATCAGTACGATAAGCCAAATACCCAATACGGTTCCTATCAGCTCTCAGCACGATATAAGGTGAATCTTGATCATATTTTTCATACATCTGTTTCGAGAGCGAATCGAGCTCCGTTTATGGTTGATAACTTTTTGAGCTATAAAATTTCAACAGATGCAGCCGATATTTTCTATCTAGGGAATGATGAGTTAGAACTCATGACAACCGATTCATTCAGTCTTGGTTATCGCGGACGTTTTTCACGCAGCTTACTATTAGATCTCAACCTATTTTCATCGTCTATCTATAAATTGAGTGATCTTGAATACCTCTCTAGTGAAACAGTAGACGACAAGGCTCAAATAACCTGGAAATATGACAACATCAACCGTAATGCTAAACAGATTGGGACAACCTTAAGCCTCAAAACATCGCCTTTGGATATTCTACAGTTCAATCCCTATTTGACCTTCCAGCAGACTAGTTACTACGATAAGGAAGATGAGGACGAGTCCTTCACTGAATCGACACCTGAGTTGTATGGCGGTTTTACCTTAGAACTGCGACCTGTAGAAAAAGTCGCTATTAACCTGCACGGGTATCATTTAGGGGAACAAACATTTCGTAACTACAATGAAACAGAAACTGATGTGATTAGTGCTGTAACGATTCTTAATGCCAAGGTCTCTTATCAAGTAACCTCGTTAGTTGATATTTTTCTCAATGGCCGGAATTTAACTGCGAGTGATGAAAGCCAATACGGCTATGCGGATAGCTTATCAGCCACCTACTTTATTGGAATCAATAGCCCTGCGCTCTAGTGGAGATTAGAACTTGTTCACAAATACAACTGCGGTTATGAGGTCAGAATGAAATATTTCATGAGATATATCTGGATTCTCCTCATTGGGGTACTCTTTAGAGAACGATTATGGGCAGCCGATGTTCCACCTAAGTTTCAAGGTGTGCTAACAGCTAAGGTGCTGAAGTATGATCGGAATCTAGAAGATCGTGTCAAACAAACTATTGTGATTGGTTTTGTCTTTAGTTCGAAAAATGAGGAGTCGAGATCTCACGAAAATAACTTCTTCGAGCCATTTAGCACGATTCTAGAGAAACAAAAGATTAAGAATATGGAGGTTGAGGTAAAGAAAATCGATCTTGCATCACAAGATCTTGCCAAGGTATTGGAAGATAAGAAGATCTCGAATGTATATATCAGCAAGGGGATTGAGGAGCAGGTCTTAGCTAGCCTGGAAAAGCTGCCAAATAAGAGGGTTTTGTCCTTCGCTGGAATTCGTAGCATGGGGATTTGTGTG
Source organism: Pseudobacteriovorax antillogorgiicola (assembly GCF_900177345.1). Taxonomy (NCBI): domain Bacteria; kingdom Pseudomonadati; phylum Bdellovibrionota; class Oligoflexia; order Oligoflexales; family Pseudobacteriovoracaceae; genus Pseudobacteriovorax; species Pseudobacteriovorax antillogorgiicola. Next base: position 327,279 of record NZ_FWZT01000003.1, on the reverse strand, counting down.
TCTTATGAGTTGATACAAGGTAAGCCCAAGATTTTTGTCAATATGGATGCCAGTAAAAAGGCAGGTGCTGAGTTTGATGCCCGATTTCTCCGGGCTGCGGAAAAGATCTGACCCACCACGATCACTTGGGCAATCCTTGCCCGGTTAGCTATGGCGATTCCAAACAGTACCTCGTCTGATACCGAGTAAAAATTGCCCTTAAGGTAATAATCGAACTCCCCGACGAAATCTTTGTAACAAGGATTTCAATGTAGGAGGGGATAAAATGAAACGGTTGTTAAACGTAGCTCTTAGTATAGGTACCGCAAGTCTTTCGCTAGCCTGTGATGAAGGTGTGTTAAAGAATCCTGAATCAGAGCAAAGTCAAGAGTCTACGTCGAATTCCGATTCCAGTGTCTTTGAGGGCGGTGGAGTAGGGGACGCCGATGGAACCGGAGGAGGTACGACAGAAACACAGCCTGAATTGCAAGCTGTCCAGGCTAAGTTAATGGCGTCGCAATGGACTGGGCGCTGTTTTGGGCAAGGCGATGCGATGATCTATCTTTTCGATAGCCAAAGCTTTGCGGAAGGTCGGGTGGCTTTTCAAGATGCCAATTGTCAGACTGAGCCATTATTTATGGTGCAATATGGTGGAATCTACGATTTAGAATCCATCGACGATGCGGGGCTTGTGGCTTGGCAAGGGGAATTGCTGAAGGCTACTGTGACCTTGTATTACGAACCATTGATTGATGATGCAAATAGTACCCAGCTGTACGGCTTTGACGATTGGGTGGCTGGAGAGAGTAAAGATGTCACTGGGCAGGCTGGGCCCGCAGGAGATGTTTTCGAGCCCCGTGAATTCTATTCGACCCTACAGATCACTCAAAGCGGTGAGTTGGCCTTTGGCAGCTTCGGGCTCAGCCCAGATGAACGCTCCAGCGGAGTTGCTTGGAGCGCGAACGGTGGTCCGTATCGGCAACAACCATAATGAGATCGGCTCTGGTGTGGAGCATCTCGCTCCACCCTTCTGTGCTCAATCAAATCGCCTCCACTTGTTAAAGATCACGAATGTTTGATTGACGTTCTTGAACAATATTGCTCAGCATAGCTGACTTGTTTAGGGTCAATATGACGTTTGTAGGAGACTCAAGTATATCTTTTCGAAAGTCACATTTTTTTATCACTCCATATGGTTTCTCTATCCCACCTCAAGAGCCAGCAAACTCACTGATTTTCCCAAAAAAACTTTTAATTGGAGCCACCCTACATAAATTTTTGAAAAAGGGTTCCAGGAATTCTGTGGCGACTCAGTTTGGAAAATTTTCTACATAGTACTGAATTATCGAGGTTTTTGTGCTACATAGGGGGCATATAATACATCTAGGACACCTTAGGGTTTTCTATTGAGGGCAGATGACTATGACAACCGCAAATGATATCGTGAACTCCAATTTCATTTTACAGATTGGTGTGAACAAGAAAGTTTTCCATAGTAGCGAAATTCTCTTTTTCGTGAGTGAGAATCACAAAACCTACCTTGTCACCGATAAGGATCGCTGGGCCTATGATAAGCCACTTCGAGAGATTGAAAAGACGCTACCTAACCTTAACTTCGTGAGGATTCACAGAAATGCGATCGTGAATCTTGATTATGTCAAGCGCTTCTCTAAACGTTCTCCTCTAGTGATCACCATGACCAACGATCAAAATCTAACCGTTTCTCGTAGTCGTCGTCAGGAGGCGTTGAAACGGTATGAGAATTTTATTACTGCGAAGCATTCGCCAGCTCGGATGATTTTTTCCAAAGTTGTGCGCTCCAAAGACTTCGCTTCTGAAAAAATTTGGACGCGCAGAGACAGCAAGGTGCGCTCTGCGATTGAAACGATTCCTAGTCTCGACCTGACGGAAAGACAGAAGCTTCTCTTTCTCGCTCAGCAGCCACAAGCGGTTTGGCTAGGGGAGTGGAATCGCGATATTTATGCAGACTTAAGCCGTTTGATGCGGCAAGCTAATCATTCAGACAGTGTCCCGATATTTGTGATTTACCGACTATTCCTGAGAGAAGAGACTTATGGTAAGGCGATTGAGCTATCGTTTGTGGAAGACTATCTCAATTGGATTCGTACCATTGCTAACGTAGTAGGCTCTTCAAAGGCGATTATCATCCTCGAACCGAATGCATTATGCGGTCTGGCGAACAACGAGGATCAAGATCAAGTCAACCTGCTCATATCGCTGTTAAGAAGTTCTATTGAGATTCTGAAACAATGCCCAAAAATAAAGCTATATATTGATGCAGGCAATCCTAACTGGCTCGATGCTGCTCATATCTCAATATTCCTAGCCCGTGCGGGTGTGGATATAGCCGATGGCTTTGCCTTAAACGTTTCAAACTACATTGAGAATGATCGGAATATTGGCTACGGAGAAGAGATATCACGATATCTAGGAGGCAAGCATTTTGTGATCGACACAGGTCGCAATGGTCGTGGAATTCAAAATCCCGACGAATGGTGCAACCCCGATGGAGTCGGCCTAGGCAGTATTCCAACTTTGGATGTGAAGCATCCTTTAATCGATGGCTATCTTTGGATCAAGCCACCTGGAGAATCCGATGGTGTGGGGCCAGAAGGAGTGGCTCCCCAAGATGGGATGTTTTGGCCTCAGAAAGCGATTGAGCTCATAGATAATTGGCGAAGTTCAAGCAACTAAACTCTAGGCGCAATTGAAGGTTTTTAAATTCGCCAATTTGTATCTTAGTTCAGACAAGTGAGACTTCAGTTAAAGACTATTTCCTGGTTGCTTTTTAAAGGTTACGACTAATCCAAACTTCAGGAGGATTGGTTGTGCTTATGAATGAAAAGCTTAGATCTTTTATCACGTCTTGTATCTTCTTTATGTCAGGTAGCATGTCCATTGCTACCCAGCTCCCAGCAAAAGTAGTCGATGAAGATGCTAGCAAAGAAACCCTAGCCTTGTTTCAAAATCTTAGAGCGATTGCTGCTAGTGATCAGTTTATATTTGGGCAGGAGTTTCCCACCGACTTTAGTCGTGTGGGTGGTCTTAACTCAGATGTCAATGGTTCTGATGTGAAGTCCGTGGTGGGGGATCATCCAGGTTTGCATGGTTCGGATTTTCATTACTTTCTGGATAAAAGTGATGAGGAGAGGGAGATTCACCTTCAAGCTGTTCAGGCAGCGTATAGCCGCGGTGCCGTTGTAACTTTCGATTGGCATATGACTGGGCCCGATGGTACTTCGTTTTACGTGAGTGAAAAAACAAAAGACTTGGTGCCAAGAATACTTGGAAAAGACCCAAAGGCTCTTCCCTGGTTTCTAAGTAAACTCGACGAGATGATCTCCATTGTCAACGAGCTTGGCTTTCCAATTGTGCTCCGCCCATTTCATGAAATGAATGGCGATTGGTTTTGGTGGGGAAATCACATAGGGAATGAGAATTATATTCAGTTCTACAGGCTTTTTGTTGACTACGTGAAACCGCGGGTCAATAACGTTTTGTTTGCTTGGTCGCCAAACATTGATCCAGACTTCACCTACTATCCCGGTGATAACTACGTAGATATTTTAGGCATCGATGGCTATGAACCGGGAAGTGTCTCTTACTTTAGTATTGAGAGGATGCTGGAAAGTTTGGCAATCATAACTGAATATGCGGAGCAAAAGGGCAAACTTGCGGCTTTCACAGAGACAGGACATAGAAATGGGTACCCCCAAGTGGATAGCCGATTCTGGACGGAACATATTTTAAAGCCAATTGTAAGTCACCCCAAGGCGAGGGGAATCGCCTGGGTGTTAACCTGGATCAATAGTACATGGAGTGGGCCTTATGTTCCTCACAAAGGTCTAACAGGAACCACTGCATATCAGGATTTTCAAGAGTTCTTTATGCATCCAGCTACGATCTTTGAAAGGGACTTACCACCCATGTATCAAATAAGATGACCACCCACTATCACCGCTCCAAAATCAATTGATACTCCTGCTGTCAAATGGGCTTTCGCTTATTTTGACAGCAGCCTAGCAACTAGCCTTTATAGATTATCTCATTTCGCAAAAAACTAGACATTTAAACTGAAGTTCTTTATGACTAAATAGACGTGTAATGCAGCGAAAGTTGGCACTTGAGATGGAGGTCTTGAGGGAGAGGACCTTCTAAGTGTAACCTATGCCCTACTGTCAAACAGAGATAGAGCTGAACGCATATTTTCCCGTGTGTTTCGGTTCGCAACGACTTGCATGTTTTTATTAGGGGGGGTAGGTTTGGCATCCTATAAGATTCTTGTTGCCGAAGATTGTGAAGACGTATCGAAAATGCTTCGGCGAGTCATTGAAATTATGGGCGCTGAAGAGCACATGACTTGGCAGTTCTGCTCGAACTTGAAAGATCTGGAAGAACTTCACTTAAGTTTAGAGCCGGATTTGATTTTGAGTGATATTTCATTTCCAGATGGCGATAGTCTAAGTCTTTTGAATCGCTTGTCTCAAGATGGAAAGCTAGATGGCAAGTTGTTGGTAGCCTATACTTCCTACGACTATCGACATATCCCTGAGGCAAAAATTTTTGACAGTTATATCTCGAAGGACACCGATCCGCTACAGGTGATCAATACTTGTATGTCATTGGTGAGAAATCTCTAGTCACGTAGGTATCATATGAGTCGCTCACAGGAAGAGTATATCGTTAGTTTAGACAATTGTGAAGATGAGCCCATTCATAGGCCGGAAGCAATTCAAGACTTTGGGTTGTTGATTGGCTTTCAGGTGCAAACTGGAGATATTTGCTACTACAGTGGAAATATTGATCGACTCTTTAAAGTAAAGCCGGAACTGGGCACAAGTTTTTACCAGTTCCTCGATGGTGGTGATTAGGCGCGTGAGCAGATTGAAACTTTATATGCCAAGTGCTTGCAGAGCCAAAGCCGCCAATTTTTTAGGTTTTGTCTAGATCAATCATATCTTGTGGACCATGCTGCTCGAAAGCTGGCTGGGGTAGCCTATATAAGCAATGATCAAATGGTGATTGAGTTTGATATTGGAACCAAGGGATCTGGACTCAAATCATGGGACCGCAGCGGCGAGAGCTTTGTGATTCCAAAGCTGAATCGTAGCAGTCTTATGGAGCAGGCCCAAGAGGTTGCAACATGGGTGAAGGGTTATACTGGTTACGATCGCGTGATGGTTTATCGCTTCGATCAGGAAAATAATGGCGAAGTTATTGCGGAAGCTAAGGAGCAAATTCTAGAACCATTCTTAGGGCTCAACTATCCAGCAAGCGATATACCAGCACAGGCTAGAGCGCTCTATAAGCTCAATTGGATTCGTATTATTGCTGATGTTGATGGTGAGCAAGCCGGAATTTATCCTGATATCAGGACGGGTCGAAAACATATTGATATGACACATAGTATGAGCCGCAGCGTGTCTCCGATTCACCTGCAATACCTTAGGAACATGGAGGTCAAGGCGTCACTATCGGTTTCCATAGTTATCAATGATAGATTGTGGGGTCTCATTGCTTGCCATCATTATGCGCCCCTCTACCTAAGTATGCAGAAAAGGCTTAATCTTGAGGTTCTCGGGCAAAGCTTCAGCCATCAGCTGGGGTCAAAAGAGGCCGAAGAACGAGCGTCGCGAACCTTTGAAAGGAACGAGGCCCTCCACGAACTGATCCTACGGCTATCAAAGAAGAAAACTCTCCAAGCAGCTCTAGATAAAATGGGCAAAGACTTGCTGAAGCTGCAAGATGCCTGCGGTTTTGTATATTTTTCTCGCGGTAAGTTCATCAAGGTCGGCGATACTCCGACTAATGATCAGATTTCTCGGTTGATCCAAGAGTCAAAACAGGGGGATCTGCAAGCGACCAAGTATAGCCATCGTCAGAAGGACCTTCCGTTTCCATCACAAGATATCGCAGGTTATCTCTTATCTTGGCTAAGCCTTGATAAAGCGGATGTAGGAACTCTTTGGTTTCGAAAGGAAAAGATCCACCAGATAAATTGGGGAGGAAAGCCAAAGGCTCCCAACTTGCCCAAGGCAGAGCGCTTGTCACCCAGGGGGTCTTTTGAGCTTTGGCAAGAAACTGTGAAAGGTGAGTCACAGCGCTGGTCCGAGGCTGATGTCTTGGTATCAGAGAAGTTTAATACCTACTTTGCCTTTCACGTTGTCAATAAACTGCTTGAAGCCGAAGTCACAGTTAAGAAGCTACAAGAGGCTGATAAGGCTAAGGATCAATTTCTTGCTAATATATCCCATGAATTACGAACCCCGCTGAATTCTATTCTGGGCTGGTCGCAAATTGCTTTGAATCGCTCGGCTACCTCGCAGGATAAGGAAGATGCTCTAAGGGTCATCCAGAACAACGCCCAAACCCAGAGCCAGCTGATCAAAGATCTCCTAGACTACTCGCAGATTATTACAGGTAACTTAAAGCTTGATGTGCAGCAGGTATATCTTCCTGATATTGTCAATAGTGTTTGCGAAGGGTTTGCGGCTGCCGCTATCGCTAAGAATATCAAGCTCTGTCGCAGTTCCGAAGGTCATTCCCTATCGGTTATTGGAGATCCCATAAGAGTCAAACAGATTATCTGGAATCTGGTAAGTAACGCCATTAAGTTTTCTCCCCACGATAGCTCTGTTGAAGTCAGGCTCGCTAAAACTGATCGGGCAGTGTCCATTTCCGTGCAAGACTATGGGCGCGGGCTCGATCGTGATGAAATGGATCTAGTATTTGAGCGTTTCAAACAGCTGGATAAGGACCACAAAAAGAAGGGCCTTGGCCTTGGCTTGGCAATTGTAAAGCAGCTCATTGAGCTACATGGTGGAGAGGTTAGCGCCAGTAGTGAAGGGCGAGGGAGGGGCACAATATTTCAGGTGGAGTTCCCTACCGTTCCCGTTGCTTTTGTCGATTCGGAAAGCCCTAAAGTCAGTATCTATGACGAAGATGAGCTGGGTTCGGGAGGAGAGTTTGAAAACTTAAATGTCTTAATTGTTGAGGATGAAACAGACGCGGCAAGTTTCTTGCAGAAAGTTTTAAGTTTGCAAGGTGCGAATGTAAAAACTGCCGGCAACGGCATTGAAGCGCTGAACCTGCTCTCCAGCGATCCGAAACAAAACCTTGTTATCTCTGATATTGGCATGCCCGAGATGGATGGTTATGAGCTGATCAAGTCATTGCGAAGCTCGCCGAGGTCGGAGGTTAGCTCTATCAAAGCTATTGCGCTAACGGCATACTCGTATCCGAAGGATAGGATCAGAGCCTTGGAACATGGATTCAATTCCTATATCTCGAAACCGGTATCCACAGAGGAGCTTTTTGCTGTGATCAAATCAGTGATGCCGAATCAATAGCCATGAGGAGTTGCCTCTGTAGCGGCTGATTTTAAAAGGAATACTTGTGGGACTTATTGACGAGCAGTTGGATAAAAGTACCTTGACATTGCTACGGGAAAAAACGCGATACGACCATGATAAGGTTGATCGCCACCCATTCATCGTTAAGTTGATGAAAGGTGAAGCCAACGAAGCTGAATTGATTGGATTCTCCAATCGGCAAGCCTCTTGGCTTAAGAGCAATTATGAATTCTTGAATCAATACTGCCAGGCTTTTTTGAAGGGATCGAGCTACGATATTGCTGCTAGGGTGGATTGGCTTTTGGAACATGAAGCAGCGCCAAGCCATTTGGTGCTCCAGCCCCATGTGAGCAGGCCGGGAATCGTGGCCTTAGTTTATGTTAGTGAAGGTAGTTTAAAAGGCCTTCAGATGACCACAAGGCTTTTCAAAAGACTGTATCCAGGCTTTGTACCACCCTTGACCCAATCCCCAGCGAGACTGAGTGGCTGGTGGCAAGAGGCTTCTGTTTTCATCAATGGATGGCAGTTGACTCCCTCAGAGATAGAGCTGGCTATCTATCATGCAAAGCAGTGTTTTAGTTCCGCGAAAGAATATCTGGTGGAGGACGGGTGAACGGACTTTTACACAAGTTCGAGCTCTTTGATGATGCATAGTATAAGGTCGTTTGGTTCAATGGGTTTGGCAATGTGATTGTTGAAACCGGCAGCTAGAGCCTCCTGCCGATCTTGAACACTGGCATAAGCGGTTAGCGCGATGGCTGGAATGTCACTGCCTTTTGACTTCGGTAGATTACGAATATCCTTGATGAGATCATAGCCGGTCGCCCCAGGCATGGCAATATCACTGATGAGAATATCGAATTTGCCATGGGAAAAGGCTTCGAAAGCCTCCTTCACTGACGACACTGAGATCACATCTGCACCGCGTTTTTTTAAAATCGCAGCGATCATGTTTCTTGCGCTCTCCTCATCTGTTCGTTAGATAAACGTCGTTATTCTTTCAGCAACATTTGTACCAAGATAATGTTCTAGTTTTGTATTGATTTCGCCCTACGCTGACTGATCTAGCCTACACTCCCTGTAGGGATCAATGAGGGCTGCTCTAATGGCTTATTGTCTTTGGATTTAAGGGGATCATGTGGAGAATCTGCCCCTTGGTATCAGCCAAGTAAATCATCACCTGCTTTAAAGTAAGGCCCTTTATGGCCTCGGTAGGTATCTCAATCATATCTTTCTTAAAGCGTCGAATCTTAAAACTTAATCCTTTCGCGGGGTGCTTGGGTAGCAGGCTGTTTCCTTCGTGATGGATGTCGATTTGGGGAGGATATGATAAATACTGCGATACTCCTTCAGCATTGACCCAACTTGAGACCATCCCAACGAAGCCTCGCTGCACTTTGGGGGGCGATTGGTTGATCACCCGATAGCTGACTTTTAGAGAGTCGGTGCTTGACAGATTTGCTTGTAATTTTACTAGTGACTCTCGTGCAGGTTTTTTTTGCAACTTAGCTTGGTTTGAAGCTACTGCTGGTTCACTTGCCTTTTGGCCTGCAGGTTTCATTGGGTTGCTGGGCTCTATCAAGTCGGTATTTGGGTCAGCGTTATCCTGGGGACCATGGTTCGTGCGAGGGCCCGTATCGGGAATCGCACTTAATAGGCCTTCTAGGGTAGCAGGTAACTCTGGTTCAGTTTTATCGATGGATTGCCGCTGGTATGAACGATCGAATACGTGCTCGTAGCGGGCTTGTAGGTTGAATAGTGTTTCTCGGCTATACTGTAAATCGTCTTGGAGTTCTCCAACTTTGCTATGCAAAGACGTGATAATAAGGCTGCTGCTTAATAGCCAAAGAATGGACAAAACTAAGGCTATGACTGATAATACTAGAAAGCTACCACTTGCAGTAAATGAACGTATTTTGCCCTTACTAACAAAGTAGATAATATTAAAGGTTTGTGATTGGTACTTTCTAATTACTTTCATCGGGTTTAATATAAATTCCATAACATCTCCTACACACCGTTAGACAAGCCGATATTATGGCAACTGTCAGCGCGACATGAATCCCATCATTAAACATTGACATCGAAGACTGTCGATCCAATTCACTAGATAATAGATCCACAGAGGCTTAGAGTCTTAGCAAATGCAAAGTACGTTCCCTTTTAAGCCTGTCTCTGTTTGTATGCAAATAATTTTTCTCGAAGTAGCAAAAAGTGTGGCGCTTAGAGCGTTTTTGCCCCGCTCGGGGGTGAGCGAGGGTCTTGGCTTCGATTCTTTAAAGTTTATGCCACTTTGCGCGTAGCCATTGAAATAAACATCTATTCGTCTATCTCTTCTAATGTCCAATTGTCCTCTCGATCTTCCAGGAGAAGTTTTAGGGACCCATTATGGATGTACATGGTAACAAATCTTTTCTGCTCATATTCGATGGTCTTAACATACTTGTGACTATCATCATAGATTTCTAACTTAACTCCGGAATAGGGATCGTCATGGACCCCGATAGTCAAGCCCTTGTACCAGATGACATCGTAGACGTTCTCATTCCACCATCCTATACTGGCTAGACGATTGTGTTCCATGTCAAATAAAGTATTGTCATAGAAATACAGGGTTCCATCGCCGGAAAACTGTATTGCCCGATTGCTGTTACGGAGATTCTCTATGAAAAGCTTGGGCTCTGAAAAATTAGACGCCGAGAGATCGAGTTCCCTATAGTATACACTTTCGCTCTCTTTGGTGTAGATTCGATTGAGTGCTGGTTGCCAGCCAAAAAACTCACCATTCCACGCAAAGCTTTTCACTGATCGGTAGTTATCGTAAGAGTATAGTCTTGCTGCACCGACGCCATTGATCGCCAAGAAAACCTCGTCATTGATTTTGATGATACGGTCGAGATTCTTGTATCCAGGAATAAAGTCGATCGCTTCTTCCTGATTGTTATCGATATTCAGTTTTGTCAGGCGACCGCTTTTGGAACCAATCAATATCTCGTTAGCTCTGGCACCAACGGCAAGGCTACTAGCAGGAGAGGTTAGGGGGATCTTCTTGATAAATCTTCCTTCTTCTATTGACCAAACGTAGAGGAGGGGCATGCTATATTGGGCGGCAACAATATACTTGCCATCTGCGGAAGGAGTCGACACGTTATTTGTAAAGATGTGTTCAGGGTCGATCAGCCTAGCTTCGTTGAGCTTAGTAAACTGAATGTTTTTCAAGAGTGGTTTGATGGGATTGCTGCCATTGGTGGGATCTTGACGATAGATCCAGCGAATTTCGTGAATTCCGGGCTCTAAATCTATGTAGGTTCTTTTATAGCTGTCTATTGGAAAGGGTTGATTGTCGATCAGAACTTCAAGAATGCCATTTCCGTGAGTCGCATGGAAGCTAAGGGTACCGTGGTCGCTATTTATAGTGAGAGTCAGTGTGCTGGGATTTGAGAAGCCAGCGTCTGGACTTAAACAGATGAAATCAGTTTCTTCAGTGCATTCTACTTCTGACCAGCCGAACTCTCCTTGAGCCGGAGTGTGAACTTTCGTTCCCTTGGAATTTCTAAAAAGATCTTCGCTAGTCTCTACCCATGCAGGTACAGAATTCAAATCGCTAGGATCAGTGCCGAGTAAGTATTCTTCATGATTTGTAAATCCATCAGCATCGGCATCGATACTCCGATCACGAGCATCAAATGGGTTCATTTGATACTTGCTTTCCCATGTGTCGGGAATAAGATCTCCATCATCATCTTCGTCACAGATATCACCAACTCCATCCTGATCGAAGTCACTTTGATTGGAGTTTGCTTGCTGGCTACAGTTGTCGTTGTAGTCATTGATGCCATCGCCATCTTCATCGGAGAGATTGCCAAGATCAATCGTGTTGAACTCAATGTCTCCTGCTTGTTGAGTGATAGCTATGAGTTCATTGCCACGGGACACAAGGGAGATGGGGGTGCCAAAGAGATCGAAGGTGTCTCTGGAGATATTGTTTTTATCCCAGACTTGAATTTGGCTCCTTTGGTTGATCTCTCGTATCGTGAATAGGATACCCTGAAACCAAAGGGCTTCTTGGAATTGATTACTCAATGGAATCAAAATATGAGGCTCGCGATGGACTATAACACCTTGATCGGAAATAATCTTGGATGCGTCGTGATTGAAGAAGAATTGTGATCCTTTCAGATCCCTATCATCAAAGAGCTGTGTTCGCTCCGAAAGCAGGCCGTTTTCCAGATCGATCTGATGTAGGTGAATCTTTTGGCCTGTAAAGGAATAGAGACTGTCATTTCGAAAAGTCCATTCCCAACGGTAACTCCTGAAGTCGAAGGCATCTTCTTGAACTGTGGGAGACTCTATTCCTTCTTTGACCAGAATTCCGTCGGAGCCGTCCGATAAGATAAAGGTCCCTGGCGCCACAGCGATAATCTTGCCATCTTTGAATTGGGGGTAGCTGCCTAAGCTAGTTTTTTCTTTATCATTACCTATATCAATGGTTGAGACGCGACCAGTTTGATGGAGGATATATATTTTCTGCTCGACACTTTCATAGCTCAGAGACCTCAGGGAACTATTAATTGATACGGAATCTAGGTAGCGTTTCTCGCTTTGAGACCAATGAAAAATGGAACGACTCTCCTCATCGTAGAGGAAAATAGCATCAGTTGAACCCTCTCCTAATACCTGAGTGGGGGTATAGGAAAACTCCGTCGGATTGGGTGCATCATTGTAATCATAGGACTTGAAGACGATGCTATTTATCAAGTCTCTGGAGTGGTGGCTTAATGGAAAAGAAAACTTGATTAGATTGAAGCCTTCCTTAAGGTCAATTTCGTGAGCACCATCTGTTACATCGATGGCCTCTACGATCTCGCCATTTATCGATATTTCAGAACCGAAATACCTGCTGACTTGGAAACGCAAGACGCCACTTTCAACATTGAGAGGGAGCTCGAAAACAGCGAAGTCTGCATTGACTTGATCAGTTTTCTCTTTTGGCGACAGGCAAAAATCACTTTGTCTGTCGCATTTCACTACTTCCCAGGCTAGTTGTTCTTCTGAGTCTTGGGAATACCACCTGCGTACGGTATTGCCATCAAAGTCTTCGAAATAGTAAGAGATCTTTTGCGGTATAGATTCTGCGTCTTTGGGGTTTGTTTGCAGTTGGTATTCAACTAGATTGTTGAACCCATCCTGATCACTATCTAGATAGGCATCATCGATACGTCTTGGGTCAAGGCTGTGGGTTTCTTCCCATTGGTTGGGAAGTCCATCCCCGTCAATGTCGTTATCGCAAGCATCGCCGATAAGATCTCCATCCAGGTTCTCCTGTTCCGGGTTAGCAATGTCAACACAATTGTCCCGGTAATCCTTAACACCATCACGATCCGAATCTGCCAACTGACTGAGATCTTGCGCTTTGACTTCAAGAGCATCCCCATCCCCCAAAATAGTGACGAGATGAGTCCCCATAAGAAGAGCTTTTTTGAGGTGCGATTGGTCTTTCTGAATCACGTCGCCAACAAAGCTTTGGTCGTATAGGTAGATGTCAGAGTTGGGGTAGGAGGTCCTTCTAGAGGCTACAAGGGTATCCTGTTTCCAGGCTATGTTTTCTAGGCTTCCTGTCCCCAGGTCGCCAATTTCTCTTGATTCTCCATTCGTTTGCAACTCTAGGACGATATTCTTGCTAGAAATGATCCTCATAGGATTGCTGGGATTGGTAGCTGCAGCTATATGACGAAACTTGGGAAAATTTCTATCTTCGGATATTTTGAAGCTTTCAAAGTCAACTTTGAAGTAATCATATTCGCGATAGTCGATGACATAGAGATAGTCACTATGGGGGTTGAAAAATAAATTGTCGGCTTTTAAATACCCCAGTGCCTTCAGACTCATCATTCTACCATCCCAGGAAACCATGGATGAGTCACTGCCATTTACAAGGAGGAAAAAACCATCTTTTAATGGGACGATATCTTTACCTTCCCATCGATTGTTGAACCAGTACTTCTCTCTAGGCTCTTCTGCATTGAGATCAATATATCGCAACCGTCCTAGAGAATTGAGAATGGCGATTCTCACGTCGTTGCCATTCTTAACAAGATTAACATCGATGGGGTTATCGGCGAGCAATAGAGGTTCCAGCCAGTCGCCTGCGGTCAATGACCAACGATAAATCTTGGATTCGCTGAAGTTGGCGAAATAGATCACCCCTGATAAATCGTCGGAAAGAATGCGATCCCAGCTAGCGGGCTTTTCTACTCCATCATCTGGGTTTTCGACATCCTGAACTGTAAACTTATCAGGGGTGATCATCTCATATGTGAGTGTATCATCTGTAAGCACCTTAAATCCGTAGGCGCGATCCCCATGCTTCACTAGTTTCTCAATTGGTATTTCAGGAGCGTACCGGCCTTTGAGATCGAAGTCTGCGCCATAAAGGGCGAGGCTGTCACCAAGCTTGGTTATGTATCTTGTATCAAAAAATACCAAATCAGAGATTGCTGTGCCAAAGCTACCTAGATAGGGGTTTTCAATCTCATGATCCAGACTCCAAAGCTTGCCATTCGGGGTCGCGGCGATGGTCCCTTCGCTATTGATCCAAAGCTCCCTTTCATCACTTCGGCCTCTGTCGATGTTAAAAGAGTGATTCAACTCTGGTTTGCCAGAATCCTCAAATCCAAAAATTTCTATCTCGTCGTTGTATTTCTCAATGAGTGCGTTGTTGACAACGTGATAGTGCATCCAAATGGGTGACCCGTGACGATCCATTTTCCGGACCAGCTGCCCATTGTGCCGGTATATTTGTAAGCCATCCGAATAGATGATTAGAAAATCACTGTTGACCTGGAGGTTGCGGATGCTCTCCAAGGTATTAAAGAGGTGACGTCCTTGTCGAGTTTCAATGTTATAGCGGTATACCGATCGATCAAACGCAAGATAAATGTGCTCGTCCGTTGAGTCCATAGCGACTATGGCCTCATTCACCTCTACAAAATTTGTTAGTTCACCAGTGTCGACGGAAAATTTTACCAGTTTAGATGGAGATTGAGTTCCCAGAAAGATCTCGTCTCCTTGGATTTCTACATGTGTTATGGACAGTGGCTGACACCCACCATCGTATATCTTACCCTGCTCCTTGCAAAGAGTTTCTGCTGTGGTGCAGTAAGATCTTTCGGGATTCCAGACTCCTCCAAAGGAAATGCAGCTATGGTGCTTGCGGGTGTAGCAGGCATTTTCATACCAGACAAGGCTATCGTCAATGCATTGCTGCTCAGCTGCCGTTTTACAACGGCCATCGGTTGGGTGAGTTGGTTCAGAACCGAATGAGAAGGGGCCTGTATCTCCCTCAATAATCCACTCACCGCCCTCAGTAAGGCATGAGACCTTTTCAGGGAACATGCATTCTCCCTTTTCAATATGCCAACTGTGGCCTTCCTTTAGACATTGCTTTTCGAAAGGCATCTGGCAGCGCTCTTCATCCACCAGCCAATTGCTATTTTCATCGCGGCTGCAATAAAGTTCATCGTATGAGATGCAACGGCTCTCATCTGCTAACCAATGCTTGTTTTCGTCTTCACACTTGGTTTTCAGTCTATCGGCAGTTTGACAGAAGTCAGCCACTCCTTTTGACTCCGGAAACAGAGGGCAATTCTCCTCTGTAAGAGAGATTTCTGATCCTAGTGGATTGCTTTCCATCTTTAAAATTTCCAAGGGGATAAGCGGCGCTAAAGCGGAGATGTTTGTCACTTGATTGCTAGCTAAGTCCAACGAAAAGAGACTGGTCATGTCTTTAATAGAGGTTAGATCAGCAATGTTGTTGTTTGCCACTTGAAGAATCTTAATGTTGGGCAGTTTCTGAAGTGGAGCCAAAGTGGCAATCTGATTATGGCTAAGGTCGAGATCAACTAGTTTTTCGAGTTCCTCAAGTATTGCGATGTCTGACAGTCTGTTATTACTAAGATTCAAATTCGTCAATTGGCTGAAGCTAAGTAGGGGATCTATATTCTTCAGGTTCTTAGCACTGAGGTCTAAGCTGGTGTTGGCTTTTAGCTTTTGATCGGCTTCACTGCAGTCGGTAGAATTGGATTGATCTAGTAGGGCCTTTACAGTGCGATCAATTTCAATACCATTCGCATCACTTTTACAGTAATCGATAAAATCGAAGGGAATACATTGACCTTGGGATACCTTCCAACGGCCTTCTTGCGTACAGAAATCAGAGATCGATTTGTTGTCACTTGATCTGATAATAAGCAATTTGTCCGCGGAGGGAGCTACAGGATAAACATTGATAAAGCTCTTACTGTCGCTAATGACTAGATTACCCTGTTGCTCCTTGGGGAGAGCGACACATCCCTTGCTTGACACGACTAAGTCTTGATAGCTGTCACTGGATTGAAAGCCAATGGATACTGCCGGGGTCGCTTCTGTATAGTTTCGATAGTCTTCAATGAGGTAGCTTGTAGATGGAGTCTCAGCGAAGTTTTCCACAATGCCGCAGGTCGTCCACAATTCGAAATCACTGATGGGGAGAAGATCAATCGTCAACATCTCTTCAGAGTTTGCACCACTGATTGATGATGTTTTGCCAAAGTCCTTCCTAGAATTATGTACGGTGAGAGTCCCGATATCATTGGCCTCTACAATAATGCACCCCCCAGCCGTGGTTTCTCCCCAATGAGCGATTCCATCTTCGCGAAAGAATGAAAATTGAATATCGGTAGCGACTTTCCCCTCGACTTTAGGAAGGAAAACTCGGTGTTCGGGGCTTGCAATGTAGGCGCAGGTTCTTAAGACTTCGGGTCTGTCGATAGGCTGCAATTGGATGTCTACGATTCTATCCAAATCTTGATTTAGCACGTTGAGATCTACCGTTTCTCCTCTATTGAATGTCGCGTTGCCAATAACCACAACACCATTCGATTCCGATCCGATGCCAATGCATCCTCGATCAGAAAAGGAGTCTTGACTGATTCCGTCTTGGTCATCGTGAAGTCTAGCCGAAACGCCGCTTTCGTTTAGGTTGGAGATTCTCAAGACATATGGTTCTCCCCTACCTAGAACCTTGAATCCGCTACCGCAGCCCTCCCAGATTTTGAAACTACCTGAAAACTTCTCCAGTTTGATCTCACTGTAGTGGGGCTTCTCGTCGTCGATTTGAAATATCAAGCCTTCTTGTGCGGCGTCGTCTTCCCATAGAAGTTTTACGGTACCATTCAGTGCTTTCGGGACTTTTAAGCAAGCTTCATTGGTCTTTGAAATACCTTCATCAGCAACATCCTTATTTGCAGATTGAAATTCGACTTTAAGTAGCTTTTGATCAACAGGACCCCCATTGGCATTGTAGACCTTGTAGTAGCGATGGTCATCGAAACTCGGCTCGTTTTGTAAGCCGCAGGTTTCCATTAGCTGGTTGAAGTCGTTGCCTAACTTTGAGCAGGAAAGCATGGAAAAGGATGCCAGGAAGATCATGATAAGAGCCATCGAGTTCGGCATGGGATTCCTCACAGAGTACAGAGGTTGTAGCTTAGACAGACCAATAAGAATTTTCTTCATGGTTTGTCAAATACATTCTTTTTAGCCTAGTCAAAAAGGCATTTCGGGGGCTTATTTCGAGGTTTACTTCTTTTCGCCTCCAGGATGAGTTTCTAGACTACTCTGTGGTCCCTAGGCCGAAATTGTTGCGATTTTTTACAGATCTCTTTAATGGGGCTGAAGCACCCCATAGTTATGCCTGGTTGCCAGTGGAAACATAAACAATCACTGAAAACCGGAGCGACCAAACTAATGACCATATCTGACATGGTGTCTCGATTATTCTACATGAGATACCGATCAGCAAATCGTGCACACGAGGTGTCAATCATTGATCCATATAGAGTAAGCATCTGTGGACTCTGCGTTCGCTTGAAACATATCATCTGAAAGACGTTTGATAGAAATTGGATCGGAAAGATCAAACGCCATGAAATCAAAACTTTCAAGTGCAAACAGCTGCTCATCAGGACGCTCAAATAGGGCTATGTTTTCGAAGAAAAATAGCCCTCTCTTAGTACGACTTGCACGGTACAGTGACTTGCCATAATCCGAATCGAGCAGGCGTCCAATTTGATAGCCAACGTACTTTGGTGTTGTGATTACAAGTTGACTTTTGTTAACGATTTTGAACTCGGTTCCTACCCCTAAATCGACGAGTCCGGCGATGCCTGTAACAGTAAGATCTAGTTTTGAGCCATAGGAGTTAAAAAACTCTAGAGTCATCTTGCCAATACGGAGCGCTTGCACAATGAAACCGAAATCATTCAAAAAGTCTTTGCAAGTCGCCCGCATCTTTTTGTTGTAAAACTCTGAGAGCAGAACAAGGTCAAGGTACTCCACCTCAACATCATCGATTTTTAGATCTACATTCTTTACAAGGTTTGATTCTGCAACGAGCTTGACACCAGGGCCACCTTGGTTGAGCATGTTCCTAAGCACATCAATTGAAAGTCGGCCACCAAAGCTAAGTTCGTAGCTTTCTGAAGAGAGCGTGGTGCGATCGATCTTTCGTAGATCTTTATACCGGCCCCGAAGTGGTTTCGGGGGGAAACAAGTATCAGGTGCGGCGACAATTTTTAACTCTCCGGGTTTGCCACCGACCAAAGTGCCGGTCCCAGCGTGTTCCATGGGAGTTTCATAGGAGATGTAGCCGTAGCCTTGAATCTTATCGCGGAAATATTCGTCAGCATTTCCGCAGCTTATTTGTAAAGTTGATAAAAAAAGCATGATGAAACTAGCATTTTTCATAGTAGACCCCTTGATGTCATTGCAAAATTTTAATTCTAAGGTTTCTACTATTAGATGTAATCTGGTTTAGCAACAGCTATATAGCTTTTGGATCTAATAATAAACGATTCGTTTATTTCTTGTAGGATTCTTTTCAACGATGTGAGGCGAGGTCTCAAAAAAGCGATGGAAGGAGTGTGATAAGGCTTAGTAGCCTTATCAATTCGAGGTCTTTATTTGTCCAGTTGCAGTTGGATGAGATCCCCCGCAACTCGCCAGAGGTAGCTAGCAATTTTTCGACTTCTAGTGAGTCGTTCTAGGAAGGATAGCTCTTTTTCTTTCTCATCTTCGATCACCTCAACTTCGCGATCTTCAATGGGTGGCAGCATTTCAGTGCCATCAAGGCACTCCTCATTGCCATTAATGTCTGAAGGATCGCAAATGAAGAAGATGTTGTCGGTATCGCCAGCAGCTTCGATGACTTCGGGGACAAGGCCCTTATTGTAAGCCGAAGTTCGTCGACCATTGGGATCAATGACTTGGGTGAACTGATAGCGTGAGTAACCATCGCCATCATTTCTACCTGTGAGAGAGCGAAAAATGTTGCAAACGGTTCTGATGGAGGAGCTATCATTGTTATTACAAATTTTGGAACGTCGATGCCAAATGTAATAGTCCCGCTCAGAGTTTTTCGGAATCAGGTACATATCGAAATAAAGAATATCTTCTGGCAGAGGAATCCTTTCTCCTTCTTGCCAAGAGTAGGCATTGATCACAGCATACCGACGGTCCGCTGCGGTGCACCTGATCGGTTTTTCTGATACTTTGAATTTAGCAAACTGCTTTTCCATGTCGGCCATCACTTCATCAGTACAGTCTCGCCACTCAAGCTCGTACTCGGGTTGATAAGATAGCGCCTTGGAGTAAATTCCATGGCCTTTCTCGGTATTGAGCCAAGAGAAGGTTGTTTTATAACTTACAGACCATCGAATCCGGCTTGCGTTTTCATTCATTGGTCGCGCATGCTTTAAGGAAAGTGTCTTATCAGGAAGTGGAGCACCATCTAGAAAGAACAAGCCTTGTAGTTCCGTTGGCAGAATGCGCTCCTGGCTATCGCTAGCGAGGACATCGTTGTCTAAGATATATTCCTGGAAAGTATCGATGGTTTCGTCGGCACTCATAGTAAACGGTTGGTAGTAGTGATCCACCGTTTTTCCCTGAAATTCATTGGTCGCATCAAGGCTGGAGTAGTCAGAACTACAGGCTACTGGGGCTAGCAATAGTGCTAGGCGAGAGAAATGCTTAATCATTATAATCCCTTAGTATTTGTAATTATGTTGAACAATTGTTTAATAAGAGATTATAAACACTTTGACAAGCACTTCTTGGCAATTTCACAATTCTTATGATCCCTAAATCCTGATGAGAAGCCGAACCTTAGCGGCCAATTAGGTACGGAGGCGCACTCAATACTAAAGTTTGAAAAGGTCCCGTCGAGACTTAGAAAGAATCTTTGGGGTTAGTTGGAGGGCAGTCGATGTTAACAAAACCCATCAAGTACACGTGCTTCTTAAGTTTATTTGTCTTCACGAGTTGTGGTGAAGAAGAGGCTGACAAATACGGCCAAGGCATATTCAACTTTGATACCACCGAAATCGTAAGCGAGTCGACACCATCTCAGCTGCAAAGCAGTTCTACTGGGTTGGTGCAGGATACTCCTGATGAAATCACTCAGATCCGAGATCGGCTGTATCTAAGTCAGGCATCCAATTCGATTCCTAACATGATACAAACATTTCAAGATAGAATTGATGAACTAGATACCCGCACCGCAGGCTATGAAGTTGATGCTCTTCCTCTATGTGTGACGGCGACTCCCACAGAAACCACAGTCGTGACTCCTGATGGGCAAAATTTTGCCATGGAGGTCCAATGCTACGAGGAGCTTAGTGATACGAGTTTTATGATCTGGGGTAAGGATGACGATGGAGTGAGTTACATCTACGAACGTAGCTCTGTTTCGGCGTCCATTGTCAAAGTCACGCCTAATGATGATGGCACAAACTCGTTTGATGGCTACCTTTCATTTCTTGCTCAAAGTGCAGACGAAGCCGGAACTGTAGTCCACCTTGTTGCCAATCAATCTGCCAAAACTGTTCAAGCTAACTTGGTGGCACCTCATGAGGTTTGTGGTGTTAACATGTTTGCCAACGAAGAAAAGATCCACTTTCGAGGCAGCATTAGCACAGGCACAGCCAATGCCTGCCCAGCTGAGTCTGACTATGTGTATTCGGCAACTGATTTAACTGAATCAACCGGCTTCGACGCGAGCCTATTATTGGGTGATACCTATTTCATGAAACGCACCGCCGGTAATAAACTGGTGAATGGTTCAACGCAAGCTTACGAGGAATACGCTAATACGAGTGGCTCGGGTAATGTATCTCTGTCTTACGCCACTGATCCAACTTCGAGTACTACTGATGCCAACTTTGGACCATCGTCCGCATCCGAGCTTGGTGGTGCGGCCTATGTAAGCCAGTAGTCACATGTTTGAAGTGTCTAAGGGACCATAGCTCTGCCAGAGCTATGGTCCAGGATGAAGAGAGTGGGGGCCTAGGGGCATGAGCATCCCTGCTAACACCCGTTCTGCGGCTTGCTGCAGATGTTTCGTCCGGCTCCCACAGTGAAACCTGTATTCCGTCAAAGCTTTCCGAATTCCTACCAATATGATCTAAATGATTCTATTAGCAGCCATCAAGGCAGGGAATATCGACTCAGGTTACCCTAGGTTCCTGCGCTTAGAACCAAAGGCCCACATCGGGCTAAGACCTTGTGAAAATTGATATTACATTTAGATTTGCATCCCCGTTCCGGCAAATGGAATATGTTCAAAACAAACTGAATTGGATATTTAACTTACTGGACCGGGAATTCAATTTGGTAGGCCTCAGCAGGCGAACCGGAGCTTGCCAAAGAAATGTAGGCTGTCTAAGTTAGCCATCAAATGATGTGTACAAAATAAATTTGGCAGAAATTTTCGCAAGGAAAAAATAGGGGCACAAGGATGAAGAGAGTCATAAAATTGTTAGCACTCGTTTCCAGTCTGGGCTTTGGGGTGGAAAAACCTACAAGCATTCGCTTCGATGCATTTCCAGACTTCGATAGTCACTTAAAAAATGTGTTGCCAGGTTACCACAAGATTCAAGACGGTATTAAAGTCGACTTCCTAATGAACAACCATGGAGATCATCACACCAAACTCACTAATAATCTAGCCACTGGTTCCGGAGCAGGTGATGTAGTGGCTGTTGATATCAATCGACTCGGGGCGTTTATTGATGCCGGGGGGTTTGTAAATCTGGATCAAGCTCCCTACAATGCCCAGAGTCTCAAGCAGTATTTTCCAGCCTATGCCTGGAGCCAAGGGAAGGGTAGCGATGGCAAGCAGTATGCGATTCCTACAGACCTTGGTCCCGGTGTGATGTACTATCGCCGCGATCACTTGAAAGCTACAAGCAAGTCTATAGAGGCCGTGAACAAGGACTGGGATAGCTTCCTTGCCTGGGGTGAGGAGCTTAAAAAGCGCAAGGTGGCTCTTATTGCAGACGCTAGCGATATTGCCTTACTGATGGTCTATTCAGGGGGGAAGCCAGGCGAAGGAATCTTTTTCGATAGCCAAGGCAAAAGCTTACTCACCAGCTCACGCTTTGTTGAGGCGGTAAATCTTGCGAAAAAAATTCGTCAGAAAGGCCTCGATCTCAATATCACTTCTTGGACTAATGAGTGGTACGAAGCTCTTCGTACAGGAAAAGTGGGAACCCAGTTATCGGGAGCTTGGCTTCTTGGTCACTTGCAAAACTGGATCGCTCCTAAAAGTGCAGGGATGTGGGGCGTGGCTCATCTTCCTAATGGGATCTACGGCAGTTGGGGAGGCTCGTTTCTGTGTATCACCAAACAAAGCAAGCATCCTAACGAAGCTTGGCAGTTTATCAAATTCATGACAACACCAGAAACGCAGATCAGCGGACTACAAAAAATCGCAGCGTTTCCTGCTCGCACGGATACTTATAGCAACGAGATTTTTAAGGAGCCCATCGACTACCTTGCGGGGCAGAAAGCTAGGCTGCTTTTTGCTGAAATCGCCAAGAACGTGACACCTATCAAGCCATTTCGTGGCGATGCCATTGCGCGGACCATATTTCTAAATGCCCTGGAAGAAGCTGTGGATCAAAACCAAGATACCACTAGTGTTCTAAAAAGTGCTAGCCGTATGCTAGAGCGTCGAACCCGTCGGTTTTAGGAGCAGGTCTAAATGAAATCCGCTGATACACTTGAAACGACCCCGCTGCCCGCGGGGCGGTCGCCGAAACTGGAAGGGCGCATTCGAGCTTGGTGCCACAGCCTAGACCGCCGTAAGATGAGTCACTGGCTGTTTCTCATGCCCTATATTCTGATTCTTGGTGTTTTTAGTATCTTTCCAATTCTCTTTTCGATCTATCTATCTTTCCACTCTTGGAATCCTGTTGAAGGCCTCGGGGCTATGCAATTCGTTGGCGTGGAAAACTACAGCTTTGCACTCGAAGATCCTTGGCTTTGGAAATCTCTTAAAAATACCTTTATTATGGCAACAGCCTCCGGCCTACCACAGCATCTCGTAGCTCTGCCTATGGCCTACCTCCTAGTTCAATGTCATAAATGGGTCCGAAGTTTCGCGATGTCAGCCTTCTTTTTCCCCTATATTATTTCTGGGGTTGTGGTGGCGTTGGTCTTCTTCAACATGTTTTCACCGCGAACAGGCATCATTAACCAGGGAATCCTGGCTTTAGCTGAATGGCCATTGCTTCAAACAATGCTGTCTCCACTAGTGGCTGCCATGCCGGTAGATTGGCTGAATGATGTTGACCTCGTGCAGGTTTCGGTTTCATTTGTAGTGTTCTGGAAGTACACAGGCTTTAACATCGTGATTTATACCACAGGTTTGATGACCGTTCCTGAAGAGCTTTATGAAGCAGCAAAAATCGATGGAGCCAATTTTTGGCATCGATTTAGGCACATCTCATTACCACACTTAAAGCCATTCATTATTTTCGGAGCTACACTATCAGTAATCGGCGGCCTGCAGCTATTCGAAGAACCTTTCATCCTAACTGAAGGTAAAGGCGGTCCTTCTCAAGCTGGCCTTACCATCGCAAACTACCTCATGAGGGTCGGTTGGGAATGGCTTGAAATGGGTCAGGCGTCTGCCATTGCTTGGATTCTGTTTATTGTGATTGGTATCTTTTCAGCCATTAACTTTCTCTTGTTGAGGGGGCGTGACTAGTGCAAACATCTGTCCTGAATTCAGCTAGAGTCTGGCGGCGATCTCTACGGGGAGCCCTCCAGGTCACGATCATCAGCTTGACAAGCATTACGATTTTTCCATTTTTTTGGTCAATTGTACTGTCATCCCACAATAGAGAGAGCATATTCTCAAGTGTGATTCCGATGTACTGGGGAGACTTTTTCCAAGAAAACTACCGAACCTTGGTAGAGTTGGTGCCTTATTGGACAGCCATGTACAACAGTATTGTGATCTCTGTACTTGGTACTTTTGTATCTCTTTTGTTTTGCAGTATGGCTGGCTACGCTTTCGCCTTGCAAAAATTCAAGCTCAAGAAGCTTCTATTCTCATTTATGATTGCAACGATGATGGTGCCGCCTGTTGTCAGCTTGGTGCCTTACTATCTGACAATTCAATTTCTTGGTCTACTCAATACCCATCTTGCGGTATGGCTCCCGTTTACGGCAGCGCCAGTGGGTATCTTTTTGGTTCGTCAGTTTATCATCCGCAGTGTACCGCCAGATCTGATCGAAGCCGCTAAGCTAGATGGAGCTTCAGATCTTGACGTTTTCTTTCGAGTGGTGCTGCCTCTAATAAAGCCAGCCTTGGCAACCCTTGGAATCATTCAGTTTGTATTCTTCTGGAATAACTTCCTGACACCGCTCGTAGTATTGAGCGAGCAAGACAAACTGGTGTTACCTTTGGCTTTGCGAAGCCTGCAAAATCACCCTAATGCTCCTTGGGGCGCCGTGATGGTGGGCACGACATTGGCCTTTATTCCTGTCCTTATTGTTTACTTTTTCTTTTCGAGAAAGATTATTGCTGGTCTCACCTCTGGTGCTGTGAAAGGTTAGTTTATGTTTGAATTTAAAGAAAAGTCTCCGCTTTTAAATCGCGATCAATTTCTATTCGGAACGGCTACATCGTCCTTTCAAATCGAAGGTGGGGCTGATCTCGGTGGCAGAACACCATCGATTTGGGATGATTTTTGCCTTGAAAAGGGTCGTGTCAAGGGCGGCGATGATGGTCGCAAGGGGACCAATCACTTCCACTTGTGGAAGGATGATATCGATTTGATTGAACATCTGAATTTTGATGCTTACCGATTCTCTCTGTCATGGTCTAGAATCATCCCCGCTAGGGGACAGATCAATGAGGAAGGGCTTAGATTCTATGAAGATATTATCGATCGTTGCAACGAGCGTGGTATCAAGCCTTTTATAACTTTGTATCATTGGGATCTTCCCACCTACCTTGAGGATCGAGGGGGCTGGATCAATCGTGAGACCGCCTATGATTTTGCGGAATATGCAGCAGTCGTGGCCAAGCGTTTTGGGGACAAGGTGAGTTCGATTGCAACTCTCAACGAGCCTTTCTGTTCAGCCTTCTTAGGCTATCTTTGGGGAGTTCATGCTCCAGGGTATAAGAATCGCCGGATGGCGTTTCAAGCAGCCCATCACTTGATGCTGGCCCATGGGCTGGGGATGACTGAGCTGAAGAAGCATGCTCCACAAACAAAGAATGGTATCGTCCTCAATTTTACCCCTGCTTATCCAGCTAGTTCTTCGGCATCAGATCAATTAGCCACGGCTCGGGCTGACTACGAACACACCTTCTGGTTTTCAGATGCGTTGTTTCGTGGTCGCTATCCCGAAGAACTCATTAACGATGAACCCGACTCAAAGCCCTGCATGATGCCTGGCGATATGGAAGTCATTAGCCAAGATGTGGACTTCTTGGGAGTGAACTTTTATTCGCGACAGCTGGTGTCTTTGAGTACAAACGGTTACAAGGTTCAGCCTGCGCCGGATCCCAAAACTGATATAGGCTGGGAAGTCTTCCCGAAGGCCTTGTTCGATCTGTTCCAGGATAAGTTTTCTCGCTACGATAAGCTGCCTCCAATCTACATCACTGAAAACGGTGCTGCTTATAACGAAGGTGTTGATGCCAATGGAGAGGTGATCGATGCTAAGAGGATTGAGTACTACCAGCAACATCTTAATGAAGTGGAGCGCCTGATCGACGAGGGGTATCCCATCAAAGGTTACTTCGCTTGGAGTTTGATGGATAACTTTGAATGGGCTGAAGGCTACTCTCAAAGGTTTGGCATCGTTCATGTTGACTATGAAACGATGAAGAGAACTCCTAAAGCCAGCGCCAAGATGTTTAAAGACCTCTTGGCCAGTAGATCATGAGGCTTCCCAATGAATTTAGAACTTAAACAAGTCACGAAGAGCTTTGGCACCATCAATGTTGTTCCTCCTATCGATCTTAGTATCAAGCAGGGAGAGTTCATTGTCTTGCTAGGCCCTTCAGGCTGCGGAAAATCGACGATATTGAGAATGATTGCTGGTCTAGAAGATGTGACCAGTGGCAGTATCAGTATTGATGGGCGGGTGGTGAATGATGTTCCGCCTAAAGATCGCGACCTTGCCATGGTCTTTCAATCTTATGCCCTTTACCCCCATATGAGCGTTTTTGATAACATGGGGTTTGGCTTGAAGATGAGGGCGTTTCCTGAAGAGGAGATCAAATCTAGGGTTCTTCAAGCTGCTAAGTATTTAGATTTGGAGAAGCACCTTTATAAAAAACCCAGTGCTTTGTCTGGAGGACAGAGGCAAAGAGTTGCCATGGGACGAGCCCTGGTTCGAAGGCCTAAGATTTTCCTCTTTGATGAGCCCCTTTCGAACTTGGATGCCCAACTAAGGATCGGCTTGCGATCCGAAATCAAGCGACTACACCACGAGGTGAATGCCACGACGATCTATGTTACCCACGATCAGGAAGAGGCTATGTCGTTGGCTGACCGCATCATCATTTTAAGACATGGTCGGGTGGAGCAGCAAGGATCACCCTTGGATATTTTTACTCGGCCAAAGAACCTCTTTGTAGCTGAGTTCCTAGGAAGCCCCAGAATCAACTTGTTGGATAAGGAAGTTCGAGGCCAAAGAGTGGGTATTGGCAAGCTTGAGCTTCCAGTTGATACGGATGGTAGAGTCCGGGTGGGTATCCGGCCCGGAGACATCTCGTTCTATCCTAAAGACCGTTGGGTGGAAGGGGGAGCCTTTAAAGTTCGTTATGCTGAGAACCTTGGCGACTCGACTTTGGTCCATGGCTTATTAGATCAGCAGCCAGTGATTATGCTCACCAACACCAAGAGGGTTCCACAAAGTGGCGAGCACCCTTGTTACATCAACCCCCAAAATGTCGGACTGTTTCACCAAGAGACAGGGCTCCTGCTGAATTAAGATAGAGACCTTTTTTTGCATTTGACCCCGACTCTATAAGAGAAGTCGGGGTCTTTTTCTATTCCATCCAAAATGTTTGCCTGAGTGAAATTAAATACTTGGTCAGCTAGACCCGCCTCAGTTTTAAACCTATACTAAGGTTAATTAACTTCGGAAATCGGCTAAACTAGTGCAGGTTAAGGGCATATAAATCAAAGATCGCGAGTTCTTGACTTTAGGGAGCCTCCACAGTAACGTGTAATATTGATAATGATAATCGATATCATCGAGAGAGGGGAACGGTCATGGGAGTGACAGTTACGTTTGACAGTGAGCGCGACTCAATGTTTCTGAGTCGCTATGCTCGCAGCAAATTAAAAGCAATGGCATTGGGGCTGCCGTCGGATTGCGAAATCAATATTGATATCCGAGGAAGCAGTGATCAGGTGAAAACAGTGTCCTGTCGGGTTATCGGCGGCAACCAGCGCTTCCGCTACCATCAGCGTGTTGATGTTTGCAGCCAACATGCGGTGGATGCAGCCATTCAGGCTATTGGAAACTATCTGCAGAGCCCGCTACAATCTTCTGATGCGTCATAAGATACTTTTATTACGAA